>JACRFO010000033.1 GCA_016217865.1 Candidatus Kerfeldbacteria bacterium
CGTCATCACCCTGATCGTCGTCTTGGTCGTTGCCGGCCTGGGAGTCGGCGGACTGTTCGTGTTCAATAACATCATCCGAAACACAAATACGACCAACCTGACCGCCAACACGGTGACGAACCTGAACCTGAATACGAACACCCAGAACGCCAATACGTCAGCCAATCTCAACACAGCGACAACCAACACCAACACGACGCTGAATACGAACACGGTGTCCAACACAAATACGGTCAGCAACACCAATACCGTCAGCAATACGAACACGGTGTCCAACACAAATACGGTCAGCAACACGAACACCTCCACGACGATCGGTTCGACTGGCCTGTGGGGGACCGGACGGTTCCGCTCATCGGCTGACGCTGATGCTGATGGTTTGACGGATGTTGAAGAAACGTTGTACGGCACCACCAGTACCAATCCTGACAGCGACGGCGATGGATTCATCGACGGGGAAAAAGTCCAGGCTGACGATACACTGCTTGGTGAATTAGTCCTCGGCTATAACCCGAAGGGAACCGATCGCCTCGAAGGCTCGACCCTCGTCAAGCGCGCCCAGAATACGGCGAACCAATTCAGTCTGTTGATTCCGAGCGCTTGGACCACGAACGATTCCAGTGGAGTCCTCGTCATTACGCCAACCGTGCAAACCGGCGAATTCTTCCAAGTCCGCGCTTATGACAACACGACAAAACAGGCACCGAAGGATTGGTACCAAACCAACAACCCCCAAGCGGATACATCTAAAGTTCGTTCCGTCGCGTTCAATGGGCTAGAAGGAATTATCAGTGAAGACTGGACGACCGTGTACCTCTTTAAGGACACGAAGGTCTACGGTATGACCTATACCATCGGGACAGTTGAACAAGCGAATTACTGGACGACCTTCGACATGATGATGCGGAGCTTCAAGCTTGTCGCCAGCTAAACGCCTCGGGCCGACCACGGTCCGTCTGACAACACCAACGAGTATCCCGGCTCTCCGGGTCAGTCGCTGGGCGCGCAACGCGCGCCGGCGACTCGGCCTGTGGCGCGGACGTATTGTTATCTCAACCGTGGATCTAGCAACCAGTCGGCGATTGAATACGACCTACCGTCACCGTCGGCGGGCGACGAATGTCCTGTCATTCACCTACGCCAATCGCTCTACGCCAGTGACAGTGGCTGATGCTGACGCAGAGATTATCCTTTGTCCTGATGTTGTCCGCCGCGAAGCACGGGCTAGCCACCAAACGTACCCTGACCGTTTCCGCTTCCTCCTTGAGCATGGCCTTATTCACCTCCTCGGTCTCGATCACCACACCACTGCCGATGCGCGACGCTGGCAGCGGTATGAACGACGCTTATCACGCCCATGACCCCTATCCGTTGGAATAAATTCTTCGGCAGTCTCCGTCACGCCGGCCGTGGCTTGCAACAGGCTTTGTCGGCGGAAAATAATTTCCGGATCCACGTCGCCGTGGCGCTCGTCGTGACGCTGTTCCTGTTCCTCCTCAATGTGCCCCGGGTCGAGTCAGCCATCCTCCTCCTCGTGATGGCCTCAATTCTGATCCTGGAACTCGTTAATACTGTCGTGGAACGCTTTGCCGACCTACTGGAACCCCGGATTCACCCTTACGTCGGTATACTGAAAGATTTTATGGCGGCGGCGGTCCTGATCGCCTCGCTGGCGGCAATCGGTGTTGGTTTCTTGATCCTCTGGCCGCACATCGTTGAGTGGTGGACGCTGGTCGGACAGTTGTGAACACTTGAAGTGTTCATAGGCGTTATCCACAGTCCTCGCTTTTTTCGGCAAATTCCTGTATACTAGAACCGGACTTTTGGAGGGCTAATCGCCAGATTCTGCTATGGCAAAAACGGAAATATCAACGGGGCTGGATATCGGTTCGTCAACGATTCGCGTGGCCGTCGTCCAGCGCCAACCCGGCGTTGAGCAGCTGCACGTACTCGGCGCAGCTGAAGGGCCAGCCGAGGGTATCTCGAAAGGCACGATCACCAGCATTGAAGACGCGGTCTCTTCGATTTCAGCGACCCTAGAAAAAGTTGAACGGATGACCGGCATCCCGGTTGAGGATGCCACGGTTTCGATTAACGGCACGCACATCACGTCGATGGAGAGTCACGGCATTGTCGCTGTGGCGAAGGCCGACGGTGAAATCAAACAGAATGACGTTGACCGGGTAGTCGAAGCAGCCCAAGCCGTCGCCGCCCCGCCGAATTACGAAATCCTCCACGTTATCCCGCGGGCGTTTACCGTTGATAACCAACATGGCGTGAAAGATCCGATTGGTATGTCGGCTATGCGTCTCGAGGTTGATGCCCAAATCATCGAAGGACAAACTGGGCAAATCAAAAACCTCCAGAAGGCGATTTACCGGACTGGGGTCAGCATCAATGACATGGTCTTATCGGTCCTGGCCTCGTCGCTCGCCAGCGCTTCAAAACGGCAGAAAGAACTGGGGGTAGCCGTGCTGAACCTCGGTGCCACGACCACGAGCCTAATGGTCTTCGAAGAGGGTGACGTTCTACACACGAAAATTCTCCCCGTTGGTGCCAGCCACATCACGAATGACATCGCGATCGGCTTACGCGTTTCGATTGATGTTGCGGAAAAAGTTAAACTAGAATTCGGAACCGCCGCGCCCGGGGAAATCAGCAAGCACGACGAAATCAACTTGAAAGATGTCGGGGGCGATGATGTGGCCATTTCCCGGAAGCACGTCGCCGAGATTATTGAAGCGCGCGTCGAAGAAATTATTAAGATGGTTGACCGGGAACTCCAGCAGATTGATCGTTCCGGCCTCTTGCCAGCGGGCGTGATTGTGACCGGCGGTGGAGCGAAGCTCCCGGGACTGGTCGAGATCGGCAAACGAGATTTCCGGTTGCCGGTGACGGTTGGTTTCCCGCTTGGCTACACCAGTGCGATTGATAAAATCCAAGACCCCGGTTTCACGACGGCGCTCGGTTTAGCAAGCTGGGGAAGCGAGACTGGTGGCTCCGGTGGACTCCTCAAGAAATTGCCAGCCCTCGGCTCGGTCAATGATACGGTTGATGGTATGCGCCGCTGGTTTAAGAGCCTCCTGCCGTAGTTGTCAGTTCCGAACACTTGAAGTGTTCACGATCGTTCATGGCACAGTTGCCCGGTTGGTCAGAGTTTGGTAGACTATCCACATCATGGCTCCACGTTCACCACTGGAAGTGAAACCCGATATCGAAACCTTCGCCAAGATCAAAGTGGTTGGCGTTGGGGGCTCGGGTAATGCCGCGATTAACCGGATGATGCAGCACCGCATCCGGGGGATTGAGTTTGTGGCAGTGAATACAGACGCCCAGGCATTGCACCACAGTGCCGCTCCGACGAAGGTGCATATTGGGAAGACGACAACTCGTGGCCTTGGCGCAGGCATGGACCCGGAACAAGGTCGGAAGGCTGCCGAAGAGGACCAAGATGAAATCAGAGAGCTCTTGAAGGATGCGGATATGGTCTTCATCACCTGCGGCCTGGGTGGTGGGACTGGAACCGGTGCCGCTCCGCTCGTAGCCGAAATCGCCAAAGATCTCGGCGCGTTGACCGTGGCGGTCGTGACGAAGCCATTCTCGTTTGAAGGGGTGCAACGCCGGACGATCGCCGAGCATGGATTCTCCGATCTCTCTTCGCAGGTTGATACGATTATCTCCATCCCGAACGACCGGCTGCTCCAAATCATTGATAAGAAGACGTCGCTCCTCGAATCATTCCAAGTCGTTGACGATGTGCTGCGTCAGGGGATTCAAGGTATTGCGGAACTCATCACCGTCCCGGGTCTCATTAAC
>JACRFO010000032.1 GCA_016217865.1 Candidatus Kerfeldbacteria bacterium
AGTGAGGGCCGGCGCGACCAGTTTGACGGGGACCGGAGCCGGTGGGCTTGCCTTGGCTGGGGCGGGAGTTAATGGAATGATCTGTTTTGCCGCGACGGCCGCCCCTCGACTGCCAAAGAATTGGACGACGAGCGTAGTGGCCTGTCCGTTCAATGTGCCGTCAACGACTGCCACTCCGATATCGTGGTACTTCGAACTCAAGAGGTTCTGGCGGTGGCTCGCAGATTTCATCCAGGCGGGTACGATATCGTCTCCGTCGACAAAATCAATCGCTAAGTTTTCGCCAGCCGACGTGAACGCATATCCACTTTGCGCGAACCACGTCCACGGTTGCTCGCCGCTCGGTGACACGTGATTGAAATACTGACGAGCGAACATATCGTTTGCTTTCGCCATCGCCGCGGCATTCAGCGTCGTGTTCGTCGATAGCGCTGAGAGTTGATGGTCTGCTCGAATACGATTCGTGTCGTTGATGATATCCGTCGCTGTGTAGGAGGCAGCAAAGCTGAACGAGGGGACGGACCACATCGCTACAGCGAAAAAAACCGATACCCACGACGGTAGTCGTTTTGCGTGGCGGACCGCTGTAGTGATTGTACGCGGTTGAGCAACGGCGATGTGCGGGCCGTTGACAGATGGTTCAATGATGACTTCGCCCCAGTTGGCTGACGTCATGATGGATGTTTGTTTGACCAACAAAATACGCGCTTCGCAAAAGCGCGTTCCACCACGACAATGCTTAGTATAGCACAGGATTACAAAAAAATCAAGTTGATGGAAAAATGGCAACAGCTGATGTACTGTACCAAGGTGACCAACGAGCTGATGATCGAACAGTTACTGACTAGCGGCGTGTTGCGAACACCGCGAATTCAAAGCGCGCTACGTAACGTTGATCGTCGCCAGTTTGTTCCGTCGAATCATACCGACCAAGCCTACGACGATATCCCTCTACCGATCGGCTACGGCCAAACGATTTCACAACCGTGGACAGTGGTGTTCATGTTGGAACTTCTCCAGCCTCGTGAGCGCGACCACTGTCTCGACGTCGGTTGCGGTTCGGGTTGGGCGGCGGCGTTATTGAGCGTTCTGGTCGGACCACGCGGTCACGTCACCACCGTCGAACGAATCCCGCAACTCGTGTCATTGGCCCAGCAGCATCTGCAATCGTATCGCAACGTCTCCATTGCCCGAGGTGATGCCAGCCGAGGCTGGCCGCCGGACGCGCCATACGACATTATCCACGTGGCCGCGGCCACATCCGTAGTTGCCGTTGAAATGAAGGACCAACTTGCCGTTGGCGGACGACTCATCATTCCGCTGGGGGAGTATGAACAAGAACTTGCCTTGATCACCAAAATCAGCGACAATAGGTACACGGAACGTCGCTACTCTGGTTTTCAGTTTGTTCCACTCATCTCCAAGGACACGATCTCATGAAAGCAGTGATTCTCGCCGGTGGAAGCGGTACGCGGCTTTGGCCGGTTTCGCGCCAGCATAGTCCGAAGCAAAGCCAGCCATTCGGCGACAACGAAACGCTGTTACAGAAGACCTATCGCCGATTACGGCGCGGTTGGTCGTTGTCGGATATTTTCGTCTCGACGAGCTTCGATCAGTACCCAGTACTACGCAGGCAACTCCCGCAGATCACGCGCCGGCACTACGTCCTGGAGACCGCGCGGCGCGAGACCGCACCAGCGATTGGTTTAGCAGCCGCCTATCTCCACAAGCACAATCCGCAGGAAGTCATGTTCACGGCGAATTCGGATGCGTACCTTAAAGAAGTTGATGAGTACATTCGCGTGATCAAGAACGCAGGAAAAATCGTGGCCCGGTACCCGAATCAGACAACGCTGATTGGTATCAAACCGCGTTTTGCTGATACCGGTTTGGGGTACATCAAAATGAAAAAACAAATTGACGCGATCAACGGTGATGATGTGTTCCTCGTTGATCGATTCGTCGAGAAACCGGATACGCGAACTGCGGTGAAGTACGTCGCGAGCTGGCAGTACTTATGGAATCCAGCAATGTTCGTTTTCCGAGTTGACGCGATGTTGGATAAATTCCGACGTTGGCTGAATCCGTCGTACAAGTTGTTGATGCAGATTCAGGCGTCGATCGGCACGACTCGCGAAGCGGCGACGCTCAAACGTCTGTATCCCAAGATGCAAAAAATTTCGATTGACTACGGCATCATGGAGAAAGACCAGAACATGCTCGTCATCCCCGCCGACATCACCTGGTCAGATATCGGCAATTGGCGGACCGTGTACGATATGCTCGCGGACAGCGACGGGGAAAATTTACTGCGTGGACAACACGTGACTGTAGATTCGCGCGGCAATCTGCTGTTCAGTTACACCGGAAAACTCATCGCGACGGCTGGCGTCCATGACATGATCATCATCGAGACGGACGATGCTATCCTTGTATGTCCGAAGAGCCGCGCGCAGGATGTAAAACACATTGTGGCCGAACTCGAAAAACGTAAATTGCACCGACACCTCTAGTATGCGTTACTTCTATGCAGCACTCGTCACAGCCGTGTTCGTTGTGGCTGGCACGTGGTGGTGGATGGCGGCGCGAGTTGGTCATGCCGCTGGTTCGTCAAGCACGGCGACAACTTTCGTCGTGTCGGAAGGTGAACAGCTTCGGTCAGTGGCAGTTCGGCTCGAGTCTGAACGCCTCATTCAGTCTGCTCCGGCGTGGACGCTCTATACCATTCTCCAAGGCCAACGCTCGGCGATCTTAGCGGGATCGTATGAGTTGGATCCCACGATGACCGGTCGGGAAATTTTGGCAACGTTGACGAAACCGTTGAAGGACACGGAAGTGAAGGTGACGATCCCAGAAGGACTGACGAATCAAGAAGTAGCTGCACTGCTAGAAAAATCCGAAGTCATCGCGGCAACCAACTTCATGGCTGCGGTCAGTGTGAAGGATAGTCGAGAGATCCTGACGAAGGAGTATGCTTTTTTGCTCGATAAACCAGCGACCGCGGATCTCCAGGGGTACCTCTTCCCTGATACGTACCGGTTTTTCAAACACTCCTCCGCGTCTGATGTGCTCCAGAAATTTCTCGATAACTTCGACGCGCGCGTGAGTACGTCCCTCCGCCAATCAGCCCAGGCGCAAGGCCGGACACTCTTCGAAGAACTGACGATGGCTTCAATCCTGGAGAAAGAGCTGACGACTGACGCCGACCGGGCGATGGGGGCCGACGTCTTTTGGAAACGTTTGGCCATTGGGATGCCGCTACAGTCCGACGCCACTGTGAACTTCGTGACTGGGAAGAGCAAGCTCCAGCCGTCGAATGCTGATACGAACGTCGATTCACCCTACAATACCTACCAGAATAAGGGACTGCCGCCCGGTCCGATCAACAATCCAGGTATTTCGGCGTTGCGGGCTGCCATCAATCCAACCAGTAACCCATATTACTACTACCTAACAGCGGGCGGGAAGACCTACTTTTCGAAAACCCTCGAAGAACATAACGAGTATAAACGGCGCTACTTACAATAACCAGGCTGGGCCGGACGCTTGACGACTTTTTCGTCTTCCGGTACACTCCGTCTGCTTCCACAGACCTTCGGTATTTCCGCTA
>JACRFO010000034.1 GCA_016217865.1 Candidatus Kerfeldbacteria bacterium
ATCCGGCCGGAAAATGCGTGTCTATTTACGGACCTACGATCGAAATGCGGCAGAATGGGTGACCAACCAAGACTACGTCCGGGTTGAACTCGACCCGATTGCTGGGACTGTGACGCTCGGTCAACGGGTGAATGGGCCTTGGTCAACGATTAGTGATAATGAAACGCTGACAGCGACGATTGCGACTGGCAATGCCTCGTTCAATGACCTATCCCAACACACGCTGGCAGTTCGTTTGGATGGTTTGGCAGCTACGGTGACACTTGATGGCCAAGCAGTCGCCAGCGGTACGCTCTCCGAACCCGCACCGACCACCGGATACGTACAGTGGAAAGTGTTAGGTACTTCATCTGTCTATATCGACGACTTCTTGGTGAACGTCATTGATACCACCATTCCTGTTGCGCCAACCGGTGGGACGATCATCATCAACGGGCTCGGAGCTGGCAGTGCATCTGCCCAATATACTTTCGGACCGTCTACCGATGCAACGAGTTTAGTAGTGTACGAATCACTTAATCCAATTTCACCCTCAACTGATCCTGCCACTTTAACCCAACTTGGTGCCGGTGGCACGAGTACGGCTATCAGCTTTACTGGTGCAACGGCTGGGCGGTACTACGCCTTAGCGGTTAGAGACCTAGCGGGAAACATCAGCCAACTGACGAGTGTTGTCCCTGACGTTACCGCGCCGGCCGCCGTGCTTGATCTGCGGTAAAAAAAGAACCCGGGTCAGGGGTTCGAGGGGTTAGGCGAGCGCGGCCTGGCGTTTACGAGCGAGCTCGATCGCGCGGTTCCGACCGACGTTCTTGAGGAGCTCGGACACGGCCAGCGCGGCCTCGGCCGGCTGGGCGCGGAAGGCGATGTGGCCCTTGAAGCCCAGGCGGAGCAGGTCGCTGATGTGCGCGTTCGGGTTCTCGGTCAGGACGAGTGCCGGCATCAGGCCCTGGCAGAGGCAGGCCAGCGTCAGGCCGTCGAAGTCCTCGTCGATCCCGGGGATGTCGGTGATCAGGGCGTCGAACTGCTCGGTGCGGTACTGGTCATCGAAGTCCGCGATCGAGTTGACGTGCTGGGGCACGTAACCGTGCGGCTCGAGCGCGACCTGCAGCTGGCGGGTGCGGATCGGGCAGCGGCAGGCAATCAGCACGCGGGGTGCAGCAGCGTTGGGCATGACGTACGTCTCCCTGTACGAGTGGAAGGAGCGGCCAGCGTTGGCCGGGGCAGAGACAGCCGGTACGGCGGTACAACTTGTCCACGGTAGTCCTGACCGCCTACGCCGTCAAGTCTGGTGATTGGCTGTGATTTGACAGGGTTTTCAGTTTGTCGTATACTCATTCGGCATTCTTTTCAGTTCTCACGACTTTGGGCAGAAATCCTGAAAGATTAGCGGATTTTTCCGTCTGCCCGCTCGATTGAACTGGGCTTATTTCGTCATTCGAACGCTATCAAACGACGTCCGTACCAGGTACCAACACCCCCACCGCCGAAAGATAAAGGCTTTCTCCGGTTGAACGGGGTCGTCAATGAGGCTCTTCCGGCCGGGATGTTCAAGGTTCAGCTGGAAAATGGCCACGAAATCCTCGCCCATCTATCCGGAAAAATGCGGATGAATCGGCTGAAGATCTTGCCAGGGGATACCGTCACATTAGAAGTTTCCCCGTACGATTTGACCAAAGGTCGCATTGTCTATCGACTCTGATCCCCATGAAAGTCCGTTCGTCCGTCAAACCTATTTGCAAGAACTGCCGCGTCATTCGCCGGGGGAAGAAAGTTATGATCGTGTGTCCGTCGAATCCGAAGCATAAGCAACGTCAAGGCTAACTATGGCTGTTGTCCGTATTGCCGGAGCCACCCTCCCGGCCAACAAACGAGTCGAAATCGCTCTGACCTACCTGTATGGGATCGGTCTGACGTTGTCGAAGAAAGTGCTGACGGCGGCCAATGTTGACGCGAACCTCCGCGTGAAGGATCTGACCGAGGCGCAAGCCAACAAGATTCGTGAAATTGTTGAGAAGACCTACAAGGTTGAAGGTGATCTGAAGCGGGAAGTCCTGTTGAACATCAAGCGTCTGAAAGAAATTGGCGCGCACCGCGGCGTCCGCCACAGCAAGAATCTCCCAACGCGCGGTCAACGAACAAAGACGAATTCACGAACTGTTCGCGGTAACGTGCGCCGGACGATGGGTTCCGGACGTAAGCCGGCTGCAGAAAAGACCTAATAGTTTTCTATGCCTGACGAGATCACCCAACCAACGACGAACATGGAAGTGAGGCCGGCCGAAGGCCAGGCGGAAGCCCCGCAAGGTTCGCCGTCGACGCCGACCACCACGGCCAAGGTTCGTGGCGCCAAGAAGAAAAAGTTTGTCCAACATGGCCAAGCCCACATTCACGCAACCTACAACAACACCATCGTCACCTTGACCGACGATAACGGGAACGTCATTGGCTGGAGCTCCGCCGGGAAATGCGGTTTCAAAGGACCGAAAAAAGCCACGCCGTACGCCGCTGGCATTATCGTTCGCGATGTCATCGAGAAAACCAAAAACGTTGGGCTCAAATCAGTCGACGTGTTCGTTCGAGGTGTTGGTCTTGGACGCGAAGCTGCTATCCGTGCTCTGGCTGGTGCTGGATTGACCATTTCCTCGATTAAAGATTTAACGCCGGTCCCGCACAATGGTCCGCGGGCACCGAAACCACGTCGCGTCTAACCCTATGGCTCGTAAGATTGGTCCACGTCTAAAACATTCCCGACGCTTTGGAGCGCCGCTCTTCGGCACCGCTAAAGAAGCGAAGATTTTGGCCCGCCGCGGTTACGGTCCAGGCCAGCACGGCGCGGAAGGCAACCGTCGCACCTCCGGTTACGGTCTGCAATTGCGGGAGAAACAGAAAGCTAAACTCATTTACGGCTTACTCGAGCGGCAATTCCGTAAATACTTCGAAGAAATGCGTAGCAAGACAGGGGACACTGGTGAACTCCTACTCCAAGCGCTGGAACGCCGACTCGATAATGTTATCTACCGGCTGGGCTTAGCGACGACTCGGGCCCAAGCCCGCCAACTCGTTGGCCACGGTCACATCCACGTCAACGGCAAACTGGTTGATATCCCTTCGTTCCGCGCTGGCATCGGTGACACCATTACGATCCGGCCGCAGAGCGAATCGAAGAAGTATTTTGAACCTATTAAGAAGTATTTGGAAACGTATACGCCGCCAGCTTGGCTCGAACTCGACAAGTCGACGCTGACGGGAAAAGTCTTAGCGCTCCCGACGAAAGAGGATACTGATCGTTCGATCGATCTCCAGCTCATCGTCGAATTCTACTCGCGATAATTTATTACGGAGGACCGTTTTTATGGAAACCCTGCCACTCCCGAAGTCACTGACGCTCGTCGAAGATAACGGCCAACATGCCGTCTTCGCCCTCGAACCGCTCTACCCAGGTTACGGCATGACGGTTGGTAACGCCCTGCGACGCGTGCTTTTATCGTCCCTGCCTGGCGCGGCGAT
>JACRFO010000036.1 GCA_016217865.1 Candidatus Kerfeldbacteria bacterium
CGGCCGCGCGTTTTGCCTTCGGTTCTTTCGAGAGTTTCAGGGACATGTCGCTGACTGCGGCAAGCGTTTTATGGGCAACGTCGTCGACGAGCTGGGCCTCAATGTGTTTCAGGCTGCGGAAGACAACGAGACGCGGACGATCGGACGTTCCGTTCAGAATCGCGCGGATGCGGCGGTGCCGCTGCAGACGAGCGTGGTGGGAAGAAGAGGGACGATGCATATTATTTGGCGCCAGCGGCTTTAACGACTTTGCCTGCTTTGCGACGGATCACTTCGTCGGCATACTTAATTCCTTTTCCCTTGTACGGTTCTGGCTTCTTCAGGGCGCGAATTTTCGCGGCCGTTTCACCGACGAGTTGCTTGTCGATGCCCGAAATGGTGATGACGTTCTTTTCGACCGTCGCCGTGATGCCCTCGAGAATCGGGAATTCAACCGGGTGAGAGAACCCGAGGTTAAGGGTCAGGTTCTTGCCGCTCAATTGGGCCTTGAAACCAACGCCGTTGATTTCCAGTTTCTTCTCGTACCCTTGGGTCACGCCAGTAATCATGTTGGCCACGAGCATCCGGGTTAGACCCCACAGGGCGCGATCGGATTGCAAATCCGGATCGGTGACCGTGACGCGAGCCTGACCGTCTTGCTGCTCGAGAGTGACGCGGTTGTGCAACACTAAGTTCAGCTGGCCTTACGGGCCTTTGACTTCGACGTTCCGACCGTTGATGGTCAGCGTGACGCCGGCGGGAATGATGATAGGGAGTTTACCGATGCGGGACATAGGCTAGTAGAGTTCACAGAGAAGTTCGCCACCGAGTTTGGCCTTACGGGCTTCATCGCTGGTCATCAATCCGCGCGGGGTAGAGATGATCGCCGTTCCCAACCCATTAAGAACGCGGGGAAGGTCTTGGCGCTTGACGTAGACGCGGCGACCCGGCGTGCTGATCCGCTTGAGGTGGTTAATGACTGGTTTACCCTGGTCGTACTTCAAGATGATTTTCAGTTTCGAGTTCTGTTCGAGTGCCGCCAGACCGACAATCCATCCCTCGCGCTCGAGGAGTTGGGCAATCGCGTACTTCAACTTTGAGTACGGGAGAACCACCTCATGCTGGGTTGCCAGTTGAGCGTTCCGGATTCGGGTGAGCATGTCTGCGATGGGATCGGTCATAGTCATTCGGTTACCAAGAGGCTTTCGTCATACCTGGGACATCACCTTTGTTTGCTAATTCACGGAAACAGATACGACAGAGTTGAAAATCCCGCATGTACCCGCGTTTGCGGCCACACCGCCAGCACCGCCGAACGAGCCGGGTTGAATACTTTGGCGGTCGATTTGACTTCGCAATTTGAGCAGCAGTTGCCATACGCTATGTAGTGCTAAAGGGGAAACCAAGGTGAGTAAGGAGGGCTTGGGCGGCTGGTCGAGCTTTGGCCGTTGTCACAATCGTCACTTCGAGACCATGCAAGTGTTCGACTTCGTCGCTGCCAATTTCTGGAAAAACGATGTGCTCTTTCATGCCGACAGTCAGGGTACCGCTCTGGCCAAGTCCTTTCGGGTCAATGCCGTGGAAATCGCGGACGCGGGCGAGGGTGACGTTCATGAACTTGTCTAGGAATTCCCACATCCGTTCGCCGCGGAGGGTCACGGTTGCGCCCACGATCATCCCCTCGCGCAGTTTGAAGGCGGCGATTGACTTCTTCGCTTTCGTCTGGATCGGCTGTTGGCCGGTGATCCGCTTGAGCGTGTCGATGACGGTCTCTTCATGCTTGCCGTCCTTCAGGTGCTTGCCAAAACCGACGTTGACGACAACTTTACTAACCTTCGGCACGGCTAAACGGTTGGACAGGCCAAGCTCCTTCTGGAGAGCCGGTGCGACAGTGTCGCGGTAACGTTTGTGGAGTCGGGAAATCATGTTAGGAGAGAGGTTCTTTACGACGGACCGAACGGCGGACTTTCTTATCGCCGACCATCGTGCTGCCGACCCGCGTCGGTTCGCCCGACTTCGGATCAATCAACATGACGTTGGAGATGTGAATCGGTCCATTGAACTGGACGCGTTGGCCGGTTTCGCGCTCGCGCCGCGCACGAACGTTTTTCGTCATCTGGTTGATGTTCTCAACCACGACGCGACGTTCGGCCGGCAGAACTTGCAAAACTTTGCCCTTCTTACCAGCATCTTTGCCGGCAATGATCAGCACCTGGTCGCCAGTTTTGATCTTCAGTTTAGACATACGATTAGAGAACTTCTGGAGCCAGTGAAATAATCTTCGAAAAACCTTTGGCCTTTAGTTCGCGGGCGATTGGGCCGAAGATGCGCGTCCCTTTCGGCTCTTTCGTCTTCGGGTCGATGATCACACCGGCATTTTCACTGAAACGGATGTAGCTGCCATCAGTCCGGCGGTATTCTTTTCGTTGTCGGACGATGACGAGGTGGACGACGTCGCCTTTCTTGACCATGCCATGCGGCGTCGCTTCCTTGACCGAACCGGTGACGATATCGCCGAGCTGTCCGTAGCGCTTCTTGTAACCACCCCAAACACGGAAGACGGCAATGCGCTTGGCGCCAGTGTTGTCTGCAGGCTTGACGATGGTGCGGAGCTGGATCATACGTGGTCAATCTTCTTAACGACACGCCAGCGTTTCGTCGCCGAGAGCGGCCGGGTTTCTTCAATCAGCACTGCGTCGCCGGTGTGGTAGGCACCATGTTCGTCGTGGGCGGCAAAGCGATTACTGACAACGTACTGCTTCCCGTACTTCGGGTGCGTGACGGTCCGTTCGACGCGAACCACGACCGTCTTCTTCATTTTGTCAGAGACGACGATTCCGGTGAGTTGTCGGCGGTGGGTGGTAGTCATAGAAAATTACGAAGTCGTTCGTTGGTGCTCAACTTGCTTGATCCGCGTCATCAGGCGGGCGATGTCGTGTTTCAATTCACGGACTTCACGAACATCTTTGTGCTGTCCCTGGGCGACCTTGAATCGTCGGTCGCGCAGCTGTTCACGCGTCGTCTGGAGGAGGCGTTGCAGTTCACTAGCAGATTTTTGCTTGAGCTCGTTCCAGTCCATACAATTAAGCGTGTTCGCGCATGATGAATTTCGTCTTGATCGGAAGTTTGTAGGCCGCGAGTTTCATGGCTTGGCGGGCCACATCTTCTTTCACGCCATCCATTTCGAACAGGGTCATCCCTGGTTTGACGACGACCACGAAGTGGTCAACCGCGCCTTTTCCGCCGCCCATCCGGATTTCATTACCTTTGACGGTTACTGGTTTGTCCGGGAAGACGCGAATCCAGATCTTGCCACCACGTTGGACGAAACGGGTCATCGCCCGGCGGGCAGCTTCAAGCTGTCGGGCCGTGACCCACTTCGGTTCGAGTGCTTTTAGGCCATAGCTACCGAACGAGACGTGCGTCTTGTCAGTCGCTTTTCCGTGGATCCGTCCACGGTGCCATTTGCGGTGTTTAACTTTCTTGGGAGTTAACATAGATTACGAGCGATGGTTGGCTGTGTCTTTGGCGAAAACTTCACCTTTGTAAATCCAGACCTTGATCCCGATCTTGCCGTACGTCGTGTGGGCTTCGCCGCGGCCGTAGTCAATCGCGGCGCGAAGCGTTTGGAGCGGGAGGCTGCCGTTTGAGAGCGTTTCGGTGCGGGCAATTTCTGCTCCGTTGAGCCGACCAGCTAAGGTTAGTTTGACGCCTTCGGCGCCGGCTTGGCGGACTTGTTCAATCGTGTTCTTCATGATCCGGCGGAACGGGAGCCGCTTTTCAATTTGCTCGGCGATGTTCCCGACGACGATTTGGGCCGACAATTCCGGCTGGGTGACTTCTTGAACATTCAGTTTGACGTTGAACTTCCCTTGACCCATTAGGAGTTTGCGGATGCCCTGGCGAAGCAGTTCAATCCCCTGTCCACCCCGACCAATGACGACGCCTGGCTTTGAGGTGTGTACCGTCACCGTGAGGTTCTGGAGTGACCGTTCGATCTCGATTCCAGCTAACCCGGCGTTCGGGAGTTTGCTCTTCAAGAACGTGCGGATCTGCACATCCTGCTTTAGCAAGGCCGGATAGTTCCGAGCGGAAAACCACTTGGAATTCCAGGCGCTGGTAACGCGGAGGCGGAAGCTTTTTGGATGGACTTTCTGACCCATAGTATTAGGAGGTTCCTTGACGGCGAATTTCCTTGTCCTTCGCGTCCCGGGCTTTAGCTTGATCGGTTGGAGATTTCTTCACACGGGTTGAGAGTTTTGGCGTCTTGGCGACTGGCTGCTTCGGCGCAGTTTCTGACTTCACCGATTCAGCTGGAACAGTTTTCGGTGTCGTCGCTTTGGCTTTCGGTTTCGCATCAACGTGTTTCGGGTCTTCGAGGACGATCGTCACATGCGTCATGCGTTTCAGGATTTCCGCAGCGCGGCCGAACGCCCGTGGTTGGAACCGCTTCAGACGCGGTCCTTCGTTGGCGATAATTGATTTGACCATCAAGTTCTTCCGTTCCAGTTTGAAGTTGTGTTCGGCGTTCGCAATTGCGGAATTGAGAAGCTTCAGAATTGGCAGGGCCGAACGTTTCGGAAGAACAGTCAGCTGTTCGGTCGCTTGATCGACCGACAACCCGCGGATGAGGTTAATCACCAACCGGACTTTGCGCGGCGCGATGCGGAGATAGCGGAGATGAGCGCGGACTTCCATAGACTATTTCTTAGCCTCCGCCGGAGCCGGAGCGGCTTTCGCCGTTTCGGTCTGCTTCGTTTCTAATTCCTTCTGCATCCGACCGCCGTGGCGGACGAACTTCTTCGTCGGAGAAAATTCACCGAGACGGTGGCCAACCATGTTCTCAACGACGAAGACCGGAGTGTGCTGTCGGCCGTTGTGGACACCGATGGTGAATCCAACCATCGCCGGAGTGATCATCGAGTCGCGAGACCAGGTCTTAATCACCGTCTTATCGCCAACGCGAAGCTTCGACAGCTTGGCTAGCAATTTCGGATCGATGAATGGTCCTTTCTTGAGTGAGCGTCCCATAGATTATCGTTTCGGTCGACGGCTGAGAATGAGAGAGTTTGAGTACTTCTTCTTGCGACGGGTTTTGACGCCCAGGGCGTGTTTACCCCACGGTGTTTTCGGATACTTCATACCGATAGGTTGGTTGCCTTCACCACCACCGTGCGGGTGGTCAACCGGGTTCATGGCTTTTCCACGAACTGATGGGCGGCGGTTCTTCCAGCGCAGTCGGCCTGCTTTCCCCCAGCGGATGTTACCGTGATCGATGTTCGAGAGTTGGCCGATCGAGGCCATTGCCGTTTTGATGATTTTTCGGAGTTCGCCAGACGGGAGTTTCAGAGAAGCATGGTCGCCTTCGATGGCCATGATCGTTGCGGCGTTACCGGCCGAACGAACGATGGCGCCACCCTGGCCCGGAACAAGTTCGATGTTGTGGATGGGCACACCAGTCGGGATGTACTGGAGTTGGGTGCGGTTTCCGGTCTTCACTTCAATCCGGTCGGGAGAAGTGACCACGGTTGCGCCGACAGCTAGGCCGGTAGGCGCCAGGATGTAGCGCTTCTCGTGGTCGGCGTACTCGACCAGGGCGATATGGGCTGAACGGTTCGGATCGTACTGGATCCCGAGGACCGTCGCCAGCTGACCGTAGCGCTCCTGACGAAAGTCAATCTGGCGGTAGAATCGTTTGTTGCCAGCGCCGCGGTGACGGACGGTAATTTTACCTTGGGCGTTGCGGCCAGCGTCCTGCTTGATCGTCTTGAGCAAAGATTTCTGCGGCTGTTGGCGGCCGACCAGTTCAGCATAGTCGTTGACCGACGAGCGGCGGCGACCAGGGCTGGTTGGTTGGTAAATGCGGATACCCATGGTTATGCGGAGAAGACGTCTATGGTTTTTCCGGCTGGCAGCGAGATGACCGCTTTCTTGCGTGCGATAGTTTGGCCATAGGTGCGGCCGAAGCGTACGTGCTTACCATCCTGGACAATCATGTTCACAGCCGTTGGTCGAACGCCGAAGAGGTGGAGAACGGCTTGGCGGACATCAGTTTTCGACGCGTGGAGGGCTACTTCAAAGATGTACTGTGACTGTTGACCGACCCGGGTCGACTTTTCCGTCACGACTGGTCGGAGGAGAACGCGGTGCGCCTCATGGGCGACATCCGACGTTACGGGCGCCGCCGTCTTTGCCGGCTTCGTTGCGCTTTTCGCTGGCTGTTCTTTGCCCGACGGGACGGCCGCAAATGCCTTCTTCTCGGAGTCCTTAGCCGACGTTGAAGTGACCACGCCTTTCTTCGGCGTTGCCTGTTGATCCTTCCCTTTCTTGCTGGTAAAGCGGTCGAAGAAGCTCATGGTTACTTCACGTAGGTTTTGGTAATCACCGGCAGCGCATCTTTCAGGACGAGCAGGCGCTGGGCGTTAACGACATCGTAGACGTTCAGGCTATCAGCACGAATGATGCTGACACCCGGAATGTTGCGGCCGGAGCGGATGAGATTCATGTTTGTGGCTGGAGCAATGACCAGTGACGTCTTGCCCTTGATCGGTAGTTTCGACAGGAACAGGGCGAAGTCCTTCGTCTTTGGTTTAGCCGCATCGTAGACATCAAGTACCATGATCCGTTCGGCCTGGGCTTTGTCGCTCAAGGACATCAGCAGTGCTTTCCGCTTGGCGACCACGTTCATCTTCATCGCGTAGTTGCGGTTCTTGCGCGGACCATGGATGATACCGCCGCCTTTCCACTGCGGAGAACGGATGGAACCGTGTCGGGCGCGGCCAGTGCCTTTCTGACGCCAGGGTTTGCGGCCGCCGCCACGGACTTCACCTTTCGTCTTCGTGTGGGCGAGAACCGGCCGGCGATTGGCGAGAATCGTGACGATTGCTTGTTCAATCAAGCCGCGATTCGGTTTCAGCCCGAAGACTTTGGCGTCTAATTCAACGTCGCCGACAGGTTGGGCTTGCTGATTGTACACCTTGATCGAGGACATACTAGACAGACTTGATGATGACGAAGCCGTTGAACGGTCCAGGCACTGCCCCTTTGAGCCAAAGCTCATTCGTGGCCGGGTCGATTTTCACGACGGCGAGGTTCTTGACGGTGACTTTGGCGTTACCGAGTCGGCCGGCCATGCGCGTGCCTTTCATAACGTGCTGCGGGAAGGTTGCGCCGATCGAACCAGGCGCGCGGAGGTTGTCTTTGTGGCCATGCGAAGCCGGACCGCCTTTGAAGTGATGGCGTTTGACGACGCCGGCGAAGCC
>JACRFO010000035.1 GCA_016217865.1 Candidatus Kerfeldbacteria bacterium
ATCAACGACAACACTACCCTGCAGAACAGCGGGGTGACGGTCACCAATGGATTAACCGTCGCCGCCAACAAAACCTTTACACTCGCAACCGTCACATTAACCGATAGCGCCGCGGCCGAGGTAACGTGGGGGAATGCGTCCAGCACGATTGCCGGTACCGGAACGGGAACACTCACATTCCCGAACGGCGCCGGTGGTCCGGGGACGAGTGGCGTCATCAGCAGCGTGACGCGGTTCGATGCAACGAGCGGTGCCGTTGCCGCCACCACGTTTGATGCCCGAACTTACAGCGGCAAAGTCGAGCTCTATTCGACCAGCGCTTCCAGCCGAACAGTTACTGCCTCGGGCTCATACATCTTGAGCGGTACGAGCTCGCACCTCCACCTGAATGCCGGGGGGAGTGGTGATTTGAAAATCGACGGCGACACGAACAACCCGACGATGACGATCGGCGGAGACCTCGACTTTGTCGGAACGGGCGATGGGTTCGAGATTATTGCTGCTGGAACGGGGACGTGGACCGTGAGTGGGAACGTTGACTTCACCAACGGGGTTTATGGGCCGTCGGTGGCAGTCATCGGCCCGTCGTATGCCGATACCGCTCGTCGCAATCAAACGATTGGTTGGGAGACTGGTTGTTCGATGATCACATCGTATTACTGTATTGGATCGGGGACGGTCCAGTATGGCACGACACACACCGGCGACTGTCTCAATAACGTTGAAGATGAGACCATCTACACAGACCGTGGTTGGATGCAGTATGACCTATCGTCACTCAATGGATCGGCTACGATCACCGGTGCGACGGTCGGCGTGACCGTGTCACCAACCGGGACGTACTCGAGTGCGGTGTCAGTCGCCCGTTCGACGACGGATGCGCTCAACGGGCAAAATTGTACCAATCAAACTGGCACATGGTCTAAACTCGGGAATGCCACGTACGGTACGGTCGATCTCAGTGCGGCCGGAAACAAGATCGTTCCTCTTGGTGCCACTGGCGTGGTTGATGTCGATACACGGGCGGGCGGTGCGACGCCGCTGGCGATTGGGTTACATAGCGCTTCAGCCGAAGCGTCGATGGGCTCGATTAGCGCCGCGGTGAGTAGTTTGCCGCCAATGTACGTGGCCTACACCACCGCCACATCGTCGACACTCGTGATGAATGGCACATCTAAAACGCTCACCCCGGGTGGGAATGGCTTCTATAATCTTAACGTTTCGGGTACGGTCACCTTCGCGAATGAAGCGATCCTGGTCAGCGGTGATCTCAACTTGACCGGCGGTGATGTAACGCCGGGAACATCGACGATGACGATGGCCGGTGCTGGAAAAACATTAACTGCGCCGGTCGCCGGGGATACCCTCTACGCGTTGAACATCGATCCAACCACAGCGGGAACGGTCACGTTGGCGGCTGGCGGAGGAGACCTGAACACGTCTTCGAGCCTGACAGTCGCCACCGGTGATACCTTGAGCCTTGGTGCCAGTCGGACCTTGACGGTCACGCCAGCGACCGGGACGACTCTGGTGCTGAATGGAACGATCAGCGGTAGCGGTCGATTGACTTATATGTCTTCGGTTGCATTCCCTTCAACCGGGACGATTTCCTCAACGTTGCGGTTCGACGCAACGACCGCCACCAGCCAATCAATCACCTCCCGAACATACGGTGGCCCGGTCGAGATTTACAATAATAGCGGCGGCGCGAAAACGGTTTCATCAGGTATTGGGACGATGCTCTTCAGCTCAACCCTCGATTTGTCCGTTGGTTCCGGATCGGTCACGCTCGATTTGAACACGACCGACCCGAACACGACGACGGTCACCGGTGGCCTGACGATTGGGGCTGGGACGACGCTCTCGGCGCCGAGTACGAATTCCTTCTCGGTCAACGGTAACTACACCAATAGCGGGACGTTCACCGACAACTCCGGGACGGTCACCCTGGCCGGGTCAGGTCAGCAGGCGCTGGGGGGGACGATGACCGGTTCGTCGGACTTCAATAACATCGTAGTGACCAACGCGTTCGGTGACGGGAATACAACCTGGTCAGTCACCTTTGGTACGGATGCCGCCGCCGCGGGCACCTTCACGGCGAATACGGCGAATACGAAATTGCGGTTCAACGCGACCTCGACGTACACTTTCGTGAACGTGGCGTTAAATGGCCAAGCGACGAATTCGCGCGTCCTCCTCCGCAGCTCGTCCGGTGGGGCGGTCTGGAACCTGGTCTCAACTGGGACGCAAACCGTTTCCAATACGGATGTCCGTGATTCAGACGCCTGCGGTGGGGACTCCGTTGATGCTAGCAACGGTACGAACTTTGACTCGGGTAACACCCGCTGCTGGTTGATTAATACGATTAGCCTGGCATTCTCTGATCTATCGGTTGGATTCGGATCGTGTGTCTCTGGTTCGGCCCGCTATGCCACGAGCAATGCCGCTGGAGCTGGCAGCGATACCGCCGACGCCCACACGATTACGGTCTCGACGAACGCTCGCAACGGTTACACCTTGAGTGTCGCCGGTGCAACGCTGACAGGATCAAACGGGACGATTACAGCAATTGGGGGAACAGCCTTGGCGTCCAGCCCAGGGAGCGAGCAGTTCGGTCTACGGTCGATCAAAAATAGCGGCTCGGGGGCGGTTAGCAGTCCGTTCGAAACGGCGAACTGGGCCTTTACTCCTGGGACTACGCCACAAACAGTCGCTACCTACACTGGGTCAAACTCGAGCTACTCGGCCGAATACGGGTTGCGCTACATCTGCAACATCAATGCCCTAACCGAGGCCGGTGGGTATGCGACCGATCTGACGTACGTCGTCACCTCGACGTTTTGACGATTCCTCAAAAAAATGCTATACTGCACGCAGTTCGTTCGTTTGATTTGTACACAGGCCATAAAAAACACTCATTTTTACTATAAAAGGACTAATGTCTAGCCATATGAAGCATCTTCTGAAGCGCGCGATCTCCGTTGTAGCGCTGTTTGCAGTGGTTTTTGGGCTTAATTTTGGAGCTCTCCGTATCGCGAATGCGGCCACTATTACCAGTGCCCGTGACACGATGACGACGCTCACCGATAGCGCGAACTCGAGTCATACGATTGAGTTCATTACGCCAACCGGTCTTAGTGCTGGTCAGACCATTACCTACACCTTCCCAACCGGCTTCACGCTTTTGGCTGAAGATGCCAACAACTTCGACTTTGCCATCAGTGCTGGTGCTTCTTGTGCGAGCTTCAGTGATGCGACTTTGGCATTGACAGCGAGTGGTGCAACCTGGGGAGTTGATGTCACCGGCCAAGTTGTCACGATTACCTCCGGAACTGGAACAGTCACGGCCGGGCGTTGTGTCCAACTCGAAGCTGGTCCGGTCGCCACCAATGGTGCCACCGGTGCAGCCAACACGATTGC
>JACRFO010000002.1 GCA_016217865.1 Candidatus Kerfeldbacteria bacterium
AAACCGTTTGTCATTTCCATGCCACCGTCGAATATCACCGGTGAGCTGCACCTCGGACATGCCCTCGGTTTCACCATTCAAGATATTCTCACGCGCTACCACCGGATGGTTGGTGACATGACACTGTGGTTGCCGGGCACGGATCACGCAGCGATTGCCACACAAGTTGTCATTGAACGCTTCTTGAAGCAGGAAGGTACGAGCCGGGAAGCGTTAGGCCGGGAAGCGTTTTTGAAGCGCGTCTGGCAATGGAAAGAAGAGTATGGTTCCCGAATCAACCTCCAAACCCGACGCCTGGGAGCATCGCCGGATTGGTCGCGCGAACGGTTTACGATGGATGCGGGGCTGACGTTGGCAGTGCAGACCGCCTTCAAAAAGTTGTACGACGATCACCTCATCTACCGGGGCGAGCGGATTATCAACTGGTGCCCTGGGTGTCAAACCGCGATTTCCGATCTCGAGGTAGACCATGTCGACACGCCGGGAACATTGTGGCACATCGCTTACCCGCTCGTTGATGGTACTGGCACAGTGGTCGTCGCCACCACCCGGCCGGAAACGATGTTGGGTGATACCGCCGTCGCGGTCCACCCGGAAGACCAACGCTTCGCGGCCATCATTGGCAAACTCGTCCGGCTGCCAATCGTCGGGCGGGAAATTCCGGTCATTGCTGATCAGCGCATCGATCGGTCGTTCGGTACCGGCGCAGTGAAGGTGACCCCCGGACACGACCCGCTGGATTTCGACCTGGGTGTCACCCACCACCTACCATCGCTGCAAGTTATTGGCCAGGATGGTCGGATGACAGCGGCAGCGGGGGCTGACGTTGCTGGCCTGACAACGCTAGCGGCACGCGAGCAGATCGTTTTGCGCTTGCGCGAGACTGGAATGCTCGTCAAGGCGGAAGATTACATCCATGCCGTCGCGACGTGTTCGCGTTCGGGAACAGTCATCGAACCACTCGTATCCATGCAGTGGTTTGTGAAAATGAAACCGCTGGCGGCCCTAGCTATTCGCGCTATCCGCTCGAAGAAGATTGCCATTGTTCCGTCGCGTTTTGAAAAAGTCTTCTTCCATTGGCTAGAGAACATCCGGGATTGGAATATTTCTCGACAGATCTGGTGGGGACACCGCCTGCCGGTTTGGTACCGACGTAGCAAGAACGGGGAAGAAATTCGAGTCGCGCTGACTCGTCCAGGTCCTGGCTGGACGCAAGACCCGGATACGCTCGACACATGGTTTTCGTCTGGACTTTGGACATTTTCAACGCTCGGCTGGCCAAAACGCACGAAGGATCTTCAGCGTTTCCACCCCACTTCGGTTTTGGAGACGAGTTGGGACATTCTGTTTTTCTGGGTCGCCCGAATGATCATGTTCTCCGAATATCTGCTCGGTGAAGTGCCCTTCAAGACAGTCTACCTCCACGGCCTCATCCTCGACCAACATGGAAAGAAGATGTCCCGGTCGAAAGGAAATGGGATTGATCCACTCGTGATGGTCGATCGGTTTGGAGCTGATGCGCTGCGTATGAGCCTGGTCGTCGGTAATGCACCCGGCCAAGATTTCCGATTGTATGAAAAGAAAATCGAGCATTACCGTAACTTTGCGAATAAGCTCTGGAACGTCGCGCGCTTCATCATCGCCCAGCCCCGCCCGTCTGGGCGCCCAGTCGCGAAGTCTTTGGCCGACCGCTGGATCATCGGACGCCTGAATGCTGTAACGACCATTGTCACCGCATCGCTGGACAGTTTGGATTTTTCAACGGCTGGACAATCGCTGTACGACTTTCTCTGGCATGATCTCGCCGACTGGTACATTGAAGCGTCCAAGGTCGAAAAGAATATCGGCCTCCTCTATCGCGTGCTCGAGCAGTATCTCGTCCTCCTCCATCCATTCATGCCCTTCATTACCGAACGGTTGTGGTCACAGCTATCACCGGACGCACTGTTGATGGTCTCGGCGTGGCCGAAAGCCGCGCGGGCTTCAGCAGCTCAAGGAGCGGATTTCGGCCGACTACAGCTAACGGTCTCGCGGTTGCGCAACTTCAAAGTCCACAGTGGTCTGCCAGCCGGGGCGCCCTGCGCCTTCGTCCCCCGCGGATCACACGACGATCCGCAGCTCATGAGCGCACTAGCTGGAGTTCAGGTCCAGGCCGTGCCACGCCTGACCGTTGATAGCCGCTACAGCGAAGTGCTGCTCGGCCAAACAACGTTCCAGGTTGAGCGCGAGTACATCCAGCGGTACGAGTCGTGGCGCCAAAAAGAACGGACGACTCTAGAGCAGTACATCAGCAGTCTAGAGCTGAAATTGGGAAATGCCGAATTCGTCGCTCGGGCGCCAGCCGAGGTTGTCGCCGAGGAACGAGAAAAACTGGCAACTGCGAAGCAGCGCCTGCTCGAGCTCTAACTACTGGGCTACCCGGAACACTTCTTCGACGGTGGTGATACCATCAAGCGCTTTGAGGAGTCCGTCCTGCGCCATGGTAATCATCCCTTGCCGATTAGCGACTTCGCGCATCTGGTACTCGCTGGCTTGGCTGGAGAGAATGACCTTCTCGAGATCGTCGTTGACGACCAGGACTTCGAAAATACCAACCCGGCCGAAGTACCCGAGACCATGGCACTGGTCGCAACCAGTCCCTTTGCGGAACTCGAGCGGACGATCCGCGGCAACGGCGTAGCCTGAATTGGCCGGAATTGCGGCGAGGGTCTCCTTGACGCGCTGCTGAATCGCTTCGTCAAGAACGTCGTCCGTCTGGCAGCTGGTGCAAATCTTTCGAACGAGACGCTGGGCCACAACGGCGTTCAGCGCTGGTGCGAGGAGGTATGGTTTGGTGCCCATCGAGAGGAACCGGGGGATAGCGCCGGCGGCGTCGTTGGTGTGGATGGTTGAGAGGACGAGGTGTCCAGTCAGAGCGGCCTGGATGGCTGTATCCGCTGTCTCCAGATCGCGGATTTCACCAACCATCACCACGTCTGGGTCTTGTCGGAGGATAGAGCGAAGGCCAGCTGCGAACGTATACCCTTTTGACCAATCAACTTGGCTTTGGTTGATGCCTTCGAGTTTGTATTCGATCGGGTCTTCGAGGGTGATGATTTTACTATCGGGCTTGTTCAGCCGGTTCAGCACCGCATAGAGAGAGGTGGTTTTACCAGAACCGGTTGGACCAGTGACGACAACCATGCCGTTCGGACGTTCAATTTCCTTGACGAGCTGTTCGTAGGCGCGATCGCGAAGCCCGAGTTCATCGAAGGTGATCGTGGTTGCCGTCGAACGGAGCAGCCGCATCACGACGCTTTCCCCAAAGGCGGTTGGCAGTGTCGAAACGCGGATATCGACTTTGTCGCCGAGAACGTAGACCGTGATGCGACCATCTTGGGGCGTGCTGGTGATGTTGATTTTCAATCCGGCCATCAACTTGATCCGGGAAATGATCCGCGGCCAGGTTTCTCGCTTGAGAGTCGCGACGGGCACCAGGATGCCGTCAATGCGAAACCGGACACGGATACCGCTAGCTTCCGCCTCAATGTGAATATCAGAGGCCCGACCCTGAAGCGCGCCAGCTAATAGGAGTACGAAGGTATCGGTGACGCTAGTTTTTTCCAGGTAGGTTTCAAGATCGCGGATGTCGTGGATTTGCTGGCGATACCGTTCAACATCTTCGGCGGCTATTTCCAGATCGCTGGTAACCTTGCGAATTTTTGGCAGGCGGTCGTAGAGTTTGATGGCTGTTTCAAAACTGTGTTGCGAAATGACGTAGACTTCAACATTCGCATGGTGTTTGTGCCCCAGCGTATCGATCAGTGGTTGGAGTTCTGGGTGAGTCGGATCTATCGCACCGAGTCGAATTTGGTTGGTGGTTTTGAGGAAGCACAAGACGCCGACCCGCTCGGCTTCTGCCCGTGGAAGGAGAGCAATCGTCTCTGGTCCAATCGGGAAGCCGACCAAGTTGATGTACCCTAAGCCGAGCTGGGTAGCAACGGCGGCCGTTACCTGCTCTTTTTCCTTTAACGCAATCTGCGTCATTTTTTCCTGCAGAACCTTTTCGACTTCAGGTTCGGCCACGTGCAGTGGCGAGGCGGTACTCATGCTTGTAGTATACCAAAAAATAGCCGTCCCTGGCAGGCTGGCCCGTTTATGCGCCGAGCGTGGCGAGAATCTGTGCTTCGGCTGTGGTCAGTGGTTGTCGGACTGTCCCAGAGAAGTAGTGCGACGAACGCTGGACAATGTCACTGGGGAGTTGTGGTGGCCGCTGCTGTTTCGTATTGATGTGGACCTGGGTTCCGTCAGCAGCCTCAACAAATAAGCAGGTAATCTTGGCGTCCGGCGTGTTAATCATGAGCTCGTCGAGGACACCCATCGCCTCTTCCGCTGTCGCCTTCGTCTCCTGGAAATCCCGGCTGGTGATGTTCGACCAGACCACTGACCCATCGGGCGTAGTTTTCAACTTCGTTAGTGCCCGGCCCCACAGCTTAAGCCCGGCCAGCGACTTTGTTTGGTAGAGGTGTTTAATGATGTCGTCCCGCCGTGCACCGGCCGACATCAGGTGTGAAGCAACCGCCAGCGATCGTGGTGTAACCGCGTCCGCCTGAAAGGCCTTCGTTTTGGAAATGATGCCGGTCAGGAGGCTGGTGGCAACTTGCTCATCGAGGTGTTCGAAGCCAAGTATCTTGACCAGCTCAAAGATAATCTCGGAAGCCGAGCTAGCCACGACATCAACCAGGTTGACGTGGCCGTACCGCGTATTGCTCGCATGGTGATCGATGTTTAGCGTCGGGGTGTGGTAAAAAAATTCTGTGTTTTCGTGGTAGAGCGGACCTAGCGCTTCGGGGCTAGGTAGATCGATGGTAATGATGGCGTCGAAGGCGTAGTTTCCCGATGAGGTGGTAACGTCGCTGGCCTCGTAGAAGCCGCCCCGTGGACTCAGAAAAATATTGAGCTTATTGCCATCGACCGCGTAACTTAGCGAGTCGAGTTTTGTTCGGCTCAAGTCGACGGTAATGATAAAACTCCGCAGCGCTGACAGCCGTTGCTCAACCGCCGTGCTCTTCGGGAGAAAATCGTGTCCGGCCGGCAACGAGAATTCCGGACTGACAACCCGAGCCTTCTTGCCAAGGCGTTCAAGAATGAGGAGCAACCCGAGGCCGCCGGCCAGGGCGTCTGACGAGGGGGCTTGTGGTAGAATAATGACTGGCGTTCGGCTCGTCTGGAGCAACGCCGCTGCTTGTTCGAGTAACGTGAGTTCCATGCCGATACAGAAACGTCGATCCAATAAAAAAGGCGACAGCCGAGTGTACCAAAGTCGCCAGCTTGCGTCAAGGTTCTGCCCCTCACCTCGGGAGCTGGTAGCCCTTGGAGTCGGGCTTATATCGCCCGATATACCTCATGTGTGGTTGTTGCGCGGCCCGCTTGGCGCCGGAAAAACAACGCTTGTGCGCGGAATCTTGCGTCGATTGGGCGTGCGGTCGGCTGTCACCAGCCCAACGTACACGCTCCAAAAACACTACCCGCTCCGGCGCCAGCCTTGGCGCGTCGCGGTGCACATTGATGCCTACCGCATTCGTGGTCAGGAGGAAGTGGGGGCGCTGATGTTACCCGAATTGGCCGCTGATAGGACAACTCTCGTCTTTGTCGAATGGCCAGAGCGGCTCCGTTTCCGCTGGGGGCCGGTTGTGGACGTACGGTTAACCCCGACCGCGTCCGGGCGGCGCGCTGTGGTTCGTCTGCGTCGGGTTTAAATACCGGATTGAGCC
>JACRFO010000039.1 GCA_016217865.1 Candidatus Kerfeldbacteria bacterium
TGTGACCATTACCATCGATAGTCGTATTATCTGCGCCGACGGTGAGACAGGTGCCACTCCCAGTCAGGTCGGTAGTCAGGATAACGGAACCGGTTACAGTTCCGCAGGCCGAAACTGGCGTCGGTGCCTGGGCGACGGCCTGTGACGATAGCAGCATCAGCAACAACGCCAGCAGGAGCGCCGGCGCGGACCACCGCCAAGGTACTAGCCGATGTTTTTTCGTTGGGCGTTTCGCCATGATCGAATATCGGGGTGATTTCCTGACAGGAGTTCCGGCGGGACACACTTGCCTTTAAAGATTTCCGGTCGGGTGTATTGGGGATACTCGAGTACACCAGGCTCACTGTGCGATTCGTCGACCGATGATTCATCTTTTCCGAGGACGCCGGGCAGGAGACGCGTGATAGCATCGGTCACCACCATTGCCGGCAGCTCACCACCGGTGAGTACGTAATTGCCAATTGAAACTTCTTCATCAACATAGTCCATCACCCGCTCATCAACTCCCTCGTACCGCGGACAGATGACAATGAGTTGCTGGTATTTCGCTAGGCGTTTCGCGTCGGCCTGGGAAAATGGTTTCCCCTTGGCTGACATCAGCAAGATGCGGCGTCTCCCTTTTTTCGGGATGGTCTTTAACGCCATGAAGATCGGTTCGACTTTCATCACCATTCCGACCCCACCGCCATACGGCCGGTCATCAACGCTGCGGTGCTTGTCGCTGGTGTAGTCACGCAAATCATGGAAGTGAAACGACACGCGCTTGGTCCGTTGCGCGCGCTTCAAAATACTCTCGTTGAGGTAACCAGTGAAGACGTCCGGGAAGATGGTCAGGAAGTCGAAACGCATAGAGAATTGCTGTATACTAGTGTAGCACACAATCTCTTCCATTTTCTATGACATACTCTTCCCGTCCGCTGCTCACCTTGGGCTTATTGTTGACGGTTGGATTCAGTCTGTCTCATGTAGCCTGGGGAGGACCAACGAAAGCTTCGCTGGGAGGGCAATGGTTACGCGATGTGAGTACGAAGAAAATCTGGTTCGCAGAACAAACCAGCGGCTTTCGCTATGACGTGACCCAGACAAAGGCACTCCAAGCACTCATTCGGCGCGCAGCCCTCCTAGTCACTAATGAGCAGCTGGCAGCTATTCCCCTTTCGGGGAGTTCGGAATCAGGCAATACGGTCGTCCGAAACCGCTATGCAGGAAGATTTATTACGGCCGGAAATGCAAGTTACTGGTACGTCGCACCCGCGACCCAGCAACGTCTAGATGTTACGGATCTGACTTCCGGCTTATCGCTGTCGCGAAATGTCCAATCCACCGAATTGGCCCTATGGCCGACTGACCCAGGTGTGCGTTCAACGACAAAGCGGATCACCACTCCCCGAGGAACGTTCTCGATAAAGTACGTCGTGGTCAATCTGATTAATCCGCAGATCCGGGTGATGACGGACAACGTTGCCCCTGGCCTTGGCACCTGCGCTTGTCAGTGTAACCCGGAATCGATGTGCGGGGCTGATTACCGTGCGCTCTGTCCAAAAACGTGCGGCGTGCGTTCCTTCCCGGAGTTCATCCGCTTGCGTCAGCCACTCGCGGCAATCAATGGCGCCTACTTTCACGACGCCCCGTTTGCGACGTTCAGTGGTATCGGATCGGACCTTTCGGTGCAGAACTCATTCAGCCCAAAACAGGAACTGACCCGGGATCCTTGGGCCTCAACATTAGAACACCCCATCATCATTGACTCAACCAACCGGTTCATTGTCGATATGCCTAACCCGGGATGCTCGCGGAACGGATACACCGACAAACCGTTGAGCAGAGACCTCACCTTTCGCACCTACACCGATTGTATTCGATCAGCCGTCAACCGTCGATCAACGCAACTCGGTGGGTCTGGCCAACTCCAGGCGTTGATCAGTACTGATTCTTTCCTGGTCTTCAATCGAAAAAATACGGTGACCAAATACCCGCTCGACACGAAGCAACGGACAGTCCGTACCAGCCGCGATTTCTTCGGTGTCCGCGGGCAGCTACTCTACTTCGTAGTGGTTTCCGGCGCGACCGTCCCCGACGCAGCGGCGGTGGCGACTGCAATGCAATTGGACATGGCGGCCAATCTCGATGGCGGCGCATCTAGCGCACTCTATGCGAACGGAACGTATCTGGTGCGGCCGAGCCGGTCAATTCCGAACGCGTTGTTTGTCACGCGGTAGATAAGCGAAATGTCCCTTTCCCGGTACAATTTAACCACCTTTCCATAAGTAACCAAGTATTTTATGCCAATATCACCTGAAGGTCATGAAAATTCAACTGAGGTCAACAACGCTGGAGAAAGTATTGAAGAGTTGCGCACAAAATTAGGCGACCCGCGTGTCCCACTTGCAAACCCCTATGATTGGGCGTTCAAA
>JACRFO010000038.1 GCA_016217865.1 Candidatus Kerfeldbacteria bacterium
CCATAATCCGGTTCAACGCCCCCTCAAGCTCGCGGACATTGCTCAAGACCACGCTGGCGATGTACTGGAGGATGTCCCGCGACAGGCTCACACCCTTT
The DNA here is from genome assembly GCA_016217865.1 of Candidatus Kerfeldbacteria bacterium. Classification (GTDB taxonomy): domain Bacteria; phylum Patescibacteriota; class Patescibacteriia; order SBBC01; family CAIJZX01; genus CAIJZX01. The sequence continues at coordinate 99 of JACRFO010000038.1, forward strand.
TCGCGACACTTCGCCTCGAGGATGGCCATGCGCGTTTCCAGGTCGGGCTGGGCAATGTCGGCAATCATACCCCATTCAAACCGCGAAACGAGGCGCGCCTCGAGTGCCGGAATGGATTTCGGCGGCCGGTCAGAGGTGATGACAATTTGCTTGTGGGCGTTATGGAGTGCGTTGAACGTATGAAAAAACTCTTCTTGGGTTCCCTCTTTGCCAGACAGGAACTGAATATCATCGATCAGGAGGAGATCGACGCCGCGGTAGAAGTTTTTGAATTTTTCGCCACCACCATGAGAAACCGCCTGGATGAACTCGTTGGTGAATTTTTCCGAACTCACGTAAACCACCTTCTTTTCTTTCGATCGCGCCAGGACTTCGTGACCGATTGCTTGCATGAGGTGGGTTTTTCCCAGCCCCACCCCACCATAGATGAACAGCGGGTTGTAAACGAGCCCAGGCTTTTCGGCCACCGCCCGAGCGGCGGCGTGGGCCAACTCGCTCCCCTTGCCGACGATGAAGTAATCAAGGGTGTATCGTGGATCTAGGCCCGTCCGTTGGCCAGCATCAGGGCTTGGGGCTGGGATGGCCCGCGCAGCCGGAACTGGGCTGGTCGGCGCGGCCGAGGACGGGTGATGCGACTCGACACGGTATTCAATCTTCCCGATCGGCCTTTGGGCAGCGTTCTGGAGTGCTTTCAGGATCGCTTGATGGTACTTCGTCTCTAGCCAGGCCTTAGTGAAACCATTAGGAACACCAACAACAATGCCGTCGTCCTGGGCTTCAGCCACGAAGGTATTTTTGAACCAGGTGGTAAAATTGGCTTTACTGATCAACAACTCCAACTCGCCGAGTGCCGCCTGCCACAACTGGTCATTGTTCATAGTTGGGAAATTCCTCCAAAAACCCGCTAAGACACACATAATACCACAATCCACAGGTCTAAAAAAGGCCAAAGTTAGCCAAAAAGTTGATATTCTGTGCATTTCCTGTTGACATTGTGGGTAATTATAAAAAGGGGCTATAGAGCGATTGACCAATACCGCAGTGAACTGGTACACTGTACGGGATTTATGCCGAAACGAACGTATCAACCTAAGAAACGGCGCCGCAGTCGAGTTCACGGTTTTCGGGCCCGCCAACGTCGCACGAGTGGTCGCAAGACCATCCGTCGCCGCCGCGCGAAGGGTCGCCGCCGCCTGAGCGTCTAGGCCAAGTGCTCCCCCGGCGATCACGGCTGCACACCAGAAAACACCACCAGGTGGCCTGGCGGCACGGCCGACCAATCCGCGGGAAGTACTTCGTGGCGCGTGTGATCAGGCGGACAACCGGCTCCGAACCACGCTTTGGCTTCGTGGTTCCAGGAACCGTTTCGAAGCTAGCGACAACCCGCAACCTGATCAAGCGGCGCGCCCGCAACATTTGTCGCAAACTTCCCATCGGCCCAGTCGATGTCGTGCTCTACGCCACCAAGGCGTCGGCCAGCGCCACCCACGAACAACTGCGCCACGACCTCATTTCCATCCTCAATCCCCAACCTCATGCGCCGCGTCGTTAGTCGCCTGATCGTCATCTACCAACAGACTCTTTCGCCAGACCACGGCTGGAACCGCGCCGCCCATCCGCACGGGTTTTGTCGCTATTATCCCACCTGTTCCGAATACACCCGCCAGGCGGTAATGCGTTTCGGCGTGATGTCAGGTTTGTGGCTGGGATTCCGTCGCATCCTCCGTTGTCACCCGTGGGCGGCTGGCGGCATTGATCAACTTCCGGAACGACCATGAGCTGGTTTACGATCATCATCTTCCAACCCCTCTTCAATGGGCTGTTATTCTTGCAAAAGTTTCTTCCCGCCCATGACCTTGGGTTGGCGATCATTCTCCTCACCCTGATTATCAAAGCGGTGCTCTACGTACCGTCATTGAGTGGTATTCGAGCCTCGCGTCAGCTCCAAGTACTCCAGCCGCAACTGAAAGCCCTGCAGGCGAAGTACAAGGATAATCGTGAGAAGTTGGCGCAAGAACAGATGAAGTTGTACAAAGAGAGCAAGGTGAACCCGTTTTCGTCCTGCCTGCCACTGCTCATTCAAATCCCCATTTTCATCGGTCTGTACCAAGTCTTCATCAGTGGCTTGAAGATTGATAATGGCGGAATTCTGGCCGCTTCGGAGCTGGACAAGCTCTACCCCGCCCTCCGATCCTACTTTGAACACACCAGCATTAACACGATGTTCCTCGGCTTCATCAATCTCGGGGCCAACCACAACGTCATCTTGGCAATCGTGGCCGGACTTAGTCAGTTCTGGCAGACGAAGATGTTGGCAGCGCCGAAGGAACCGAAGATTGAAGGCGCGAAGGATGAATCACTGACGAGCGCCACGAATCGACAGATGATGTACCTCCTCCCCCTCTTTACCATCTACATCGCCTACACATTCCCAGCCGGCCTAGCGCTGTACTGGATCGTCCAATCGGCGCTGACGATCGTCCAACAGTACATTTTCCTACGGCAACACCCCATTACGATTGGTGACATCACCAAGGTGACCAACGACAATAATGGCCGACCCGCTTAGCCCGCTGCGTCTCCCTGTTCGTACAGAATCCGGCCAGGCGCTCGGCACAGTTGTTGATGTAACGATTGAACCGGATACACAAAGCGTCGTGGCCTACCACGTTAAACCGAATCGTTTAGTTCCCGATCTCGTTTGGTCGCCGCTCATCATCAGTCGCAA
>JACRFO010000037.1 GCA_016217865.1 Candidatus Kerfeldbacteria bacterium
GCAGATCTAAGAGAGACTATTCTCTTGGAAGCAGATCAAGAGGAGGAGCTGCGGCTTATAGGTCCAAGGCTTCTGAAAATTCTTCGTTTTCTTGTCTCCACTTCTCTGAAAATTTTTCCAAAATCCCAGATGTGCGAAAAGATGTACATCAGGTACGACTGGATGAGCACGAAATCGCCGACCGTCAACATCCCCCGCTGCCACAATTTGATCGCGATGTAGAGGATGACGACTTCGAGGATGATCATCAAGAAACCTTGGGCGGCCTCGAAATAATTCCCGAAGTTCCAGGTCTTGAGGCGCAGTCGGCGCAGTTGTTCATGCAGGAAACCCGACTGCTCGACTTCACGGTCATAGCCATCAAAGAGCTTGATGGTGCTTTGGTTGGTAATGGTGTCAGCTAGGAATCCCGTTGCCTTCGTCTCGGCCTGGCTGCGGGCGATATCGTACCGGAGCTTGAAACGGATGAAAATGGCGTTGACCATGAAGAAGACCGCGAGCCATACGACCACCCCGAAACCGAGCCATTCATTGCGGTTGAACAGGACGGAGATGATGATGGTCGCGTTCACGGCCAGCGGCAACAGATTCCACAACGTCCGGTCGGAAATGACTTCGAACGACCGGCTGAACCACTTCACCTTCTTGACCAGTGAACCGACGAAGTTATCGGTAAAGAAACCGAACGAATGCTTCTGCAAATAGGCGAAACACATGTTGGTCAAGTCGGTCATTACTTTCGACTGAAAATAGCTGGCCGTGAAAGTGGCCAACCGCCAACACGCCCATTGGGCCAGCCGCAACGCCCCGATGATGAGCAACACCCGCACTAGCGACGTCGCAATGGATGCATCTCGGGCGCTCAGGAGATCGAAGAATTGCTTGAAGTACAGCGGGGTGATGGCGTTCAACGCCGACGCGACCGTGACGCTGACCGTCGCCACGAGTACGGTTTTTCGGTAACGTAAACAAGCTCGCCAGTAATGACGAAGCGTCGATTTTGTATGCTGTTGGAGGGCGTCTCGGGGCACGGGTGTTGGCTAGTAGCTACGAACGATGCAGAAGTTTGTGCCCCACGCTCCGCCTGCGCCACAAAATTCTGGCTCCGGGGACAGGATTCGAACCTGCGACCAATCGGTTAACAGCCGACTGCTCTACCACTGAGCTACCCCGGAATGTCGGTTTCCATCCTACGCGAAGCGGCGGCTTTTTTCAAGCCCGGCGTGTCCTAGTAATCCTTCAGTTTCTTCATCGAGTCGTGCTCCTTGATTTTCTCAAGGGCCTTCGCCTCGATCTGTCGGATCCGTTCGCGGGTGACGCCGAATTCTTGGCCGACTTCCTCGAGCGTATGGGCCACGCCATCGTGCAGGCCGAAGCGCATCTCAAGGATCTTCTGCTCGCGCGGACTCAATTCGCGGATGATCTCGCGGACGTGGTCGCGGAGCAACTGCATGCCGGCCGCGCGGTCGGGCGTCGTCGTCTTGACGTCCTCAATGAAGTCGCCGAGGACCGAGTCTTCGTCGTCCGAATCGCCGACGCTCGTTTCGAGAGAGACCGTATCCTGACTGATCTTGATGATCTGCCGAATCTTGTCGACGTCCTCGCCCATTTCCGCGGCGATTTCTTCTGGCAACGGTTCGCGACCGAGGTCTTGGATCAGCTGCCGTTCGATCTGCTGAAACTTGTTGATCGTTTCGACCATGTGGACCGGGATGCGGATTGTCCGCGACTGGTCGGCCAAGGCACGGGTGATCGCCTGGCGAATCCACCAGGTCGCGTAGGTCGAGAACTTGTAACCCTTGCGGTAATCAAATTTCTCGACCGCTCGGAACAAACCGATGTTGCCCTCTTGGATTAAGTCCAGGAGAGAGAGCGACCGGCCGGTGAACTTTTTCGCGATTGAAACCACCAACCGCAGGTTTGCCTCAACGAGTTTCTTCTGGGCTTCGACGTCACCGCGATCTTTTCGTTTCGCCAGGCTCACTTCCTCTTCGCCGGTCAGAAGAGGTACCTTTCCGATTTCGCGGAGGTACATCTGAATCGAGTCGTTCGAAATATCACCGAGGTCGAATTCGCGCTCTTCTTTCTGGCGCTGCTCTTTTTTACCGAGTTCCTTCGGCGGCGCGGTCAGTTTTTCGACGTGCAAATCAAGGACGCTGCCGGGGTTTTCGACGACCCGGACGCCTTCATTCTCAAAGCGGTCCAACAACTGTTCGTAGTCGAGGACGTATTCTTCAATTTCCGGCAAAGCGTATAGTATCTCGGTTTCGGTCACAAATCCGCGCGACCGGCCTTTGGTAACGAGTTCTTCGACTGTCTGAAGCGGAAACTCAACCGGACGCTTCGACGCGCGCGGAGCAGCAACTTTCAGTTTCTTGGCCGCCTTGGAAACCCGAACCGGGCGCTTGGCCTTGGTCGGCTTGGCTGATTTTCCGGTCTTCCCGGACTTCTTCAATTTTGTAGGCATAGCATGGGCGATCGTCCGGAAATCCCCGGACGGGTCGATCCTCCTGTTAAAAGTGGATTGCGGCTCGCGCTTACGGCTCGAGCGAGCGCAATTCGTCGGTCAACTCATTCATCCGGCGAAGCAAACGATCGGCATCCTCTCCGCCGTGACCGGCCTCGAAAGTTCGCAGGCCTTCCTCGATCGTCCGCAGCTCCCGCATGACCGCCTGACGGCGCATGACCGCTCTTGCGGATTGGAGTTCTGCCCGACGTTGTTGGTCGTCAAACCCGGAAAATTCCTGGTCTCCGAGGGCAAATAGGCCCGGGAGCCGGGTTCCGAGCATCGGCAGCTCCTTCGCAATGTGCGATTGGAACTGATTCGGATCGAGAGTGTGGTTCTGACTATAGAATAATACCGCCTGATTGTAAAGTCGCCGC
>JACRFO010000040.1 GCA_016217865.1 Candidatus Kerfeldbacteria bacterium
AGTCCCGATACCACCCACCTGGTGTTGACCTTGCCGGCGACTCTGACGGTCGAGAATCTTCGTCGACTAGCGATCAGAATTACCCCCGATAGCGACGTCGACAGTGCGAACGTCACCGCCTACCTTGATGGCCTCCGCCTCGCTACGTCCTACGCGACGCCGAAGCCGGCGACGACCCAGACTTCCGTGAAAACCAAGAAGGACCTGGATAAACTCGTTGCTTTCTCGCGTGAGCAGTATAAGTCGAACGAACACCCAGTCGTTACGATTCCGAAGATCGAGAAGAAGAAGTTCCTCTTCTTCAACACCAGCGAGGTCCGCTGGCACCTCGACCAAGTCGAGTTAACTGACATGTCCGGGGTAGCACAGCCAGCGAAGTATACGGCGAAAGATGTCCCAGTTGGAGACTCGGTTGAACAAGCGCTCTCCCTAGACACCAAGGCGCTCCACCCAGGCAAGTATGTTGTGCGCGTGACCATGTCGAGCTCCGCGGGTGGCGTGGCCACAATCGAACGGGATTTTTTATGGGGCGTGTTGGCGGTCAACGTCCAGCGGGCAAATCCGATTGTTAATCTCAACGAGATCGTTGGCATTGGTGTGCTCGATGACCAGGGGAAAACCATTTGCGATGCCGTGGTCGAAGCCAACGTTGACGGTCCGGGATTTGGTTCACAACAATACTCGACGAAATCGAAGACCATAACGCGCAGCAAAGTCTGTGTCGACAAAGGGGTCACGAACGAACCGGATTACCATTTCGCCTTTGTACCAAAGAAGGCCGGTGTCTACCGGCTCACTGTCAAGGCCCAGACGGCAGCCGGGACACGCGAATACCAGGAGAACCTCGAGGTGGCCGAGACTGTCCCGTTCGATATCGAGCGATCTGATTATCCGACGCGCATTTACCCGAAGGCGCTGTACGATGTCCGCCTGACAATTACGCCGCGTCAAGACTTTACCGGAACCGTCAGTGAGTTCGTCCCGGCCTCATTCGACGTCTCCGGCACGATTCCTGAAGCGGCGGTACAAGCGGATCTCGAAGAGTCGAGTCAGCAGCGGATTGACTGGGTGGTCGATTGGAAGAAGAACATGACGTATTACCTCGGATACACCTTTGATGCGCCGGACATCTCGCCAGCCCTGTTCCTGACCGGTCCGTTGACCATCGGCGGGAACTTTTTGACCGGGACCGAATACCAGGAGTCGCGGCAATGGCAAATCGCGTCCGACACCATTTCCGTCGCGGCGGTCGACGCGACCGCGTCGGCTCAATCCGAAAACGTTGATGGCGACGGCCGGAAACTAGTCTGGACAAGCGATACGGTCGGCTACCTATTTTATACCGACGGTTCAACCTTCGTCAGTTATTCGAAAACGACCAACGCCGGAATGACCTGGGCGGCGGCAGTTACGCTTACCGCTCGAGCGACGGACAACTTTAGTATCTGGTATGACCAGTGGACACCGGGTAATACCGGCGGGCTCATTCACGTGGCGTTCATGGAAACTACCGGTGACGATATTTATTACGAAAACGTCAACACTGCGAGCGCCGACGCCCAGAAAGGCGAAGTTCTGGTCGTGTCTCGCACCACCGCTCATACCGCGTTGACTGACAGCGTTTCTATCACCCGGGCATCCGACGGTGATGTATATATTGCTTATAGCTCATCGACGGCGTCGTCCACTTCTGGCGTGCGGTACTCAACCGACGTCGGGACGAACTGGAATGATGCGGCGGAGGAAGGACTTGATGATACCTCCGGCGATGCGGTGATGTTAATGCCCCGACCGGCCGGCGACATAATGTTATTGCGCTGGGATATCAGTGCCGAGGATATTCAATCGAAGATATACGAAGACGGAGGAAATTCCTGGGATGGGGCCTGGACCGATATTGATACCAATGCGGTTGATAGTACGACCCTGACCGAGACTTGGTCGGCGACCTTAAAGCCATCAACCTGGCATATATTCTTAGCCTACGTCGATAACGCTGGGACGACCGGTTCATCGGTGTCTGATATCAGGATCGCGGACTATAGCGGACTAGCATGGTCCGCTAAAGCTAATGTCTATACGGATTACGATACGATATCTGGCGTAACGATCGACCTCGATACCATAACCAACGATCTGTATGTTGGGTATCTGCGCGGTTTGGCGGCCGGACCAACCGTGGTTCAAGCATATTATAAAATTTCACGGGATGATGGGACCACCTGGGAATTAGAGCGAGGCAATGTCGTGAACTTCTCGGGCGCCTTCCGCGGGATTATGGGCAACTTTGCTAGCCCGTACCGGGTTTCGGTCTGGGCATTCGATGACACCGGTGCCGACATCTGGTTTGGCGACCTGCAAGATATTGGATCGCACGCCAACGCACTCCTAGTGACAAACATGGAAGGATTTGAAACGCAAAGTAGTTTGACGACCGCCGTCGCGGTCACCGGCACGCCGACCTACTCGACGAGCGTTTATCGATCCGGCGCCGCCGCCGTCAGAACAGATCCTTCGTCGTCGACAGAATTTGTCACGCACACTCTCAGCTATGCCGCGACCGGGAAAGACGCGTTGACGAACTACGACAATTTCAGTTCTGTCTTTGCGATGCGCGTTGCCTCGGGGACAACGATCAACCAGCAAACGATCATTTTCAGCGCGACTGACGGTACAACGGTAGTAGCTGAGCTGAGTATCAATGCTGATCAAACGCTATCGCTTACCACCGGAACGGACGTCAATGGGAGTTTTGCCCTGGTCGATGATACCTGGTACGTCATCGCTTTCGCCTACGGTATTGATAATGACGTCCTTCGGGTTGGCATTTTCTCGAGCGACATGAACACCTATCACGAAGCATTTGAACAATCGATTGTTTCGGCCACGACCATGGATCGCGTCCGCATTGGTCCGCAGACCGCGTCGACCACGGCTGACCTCTACTTCGACGATTTCATGGTCTACGCCAATAGCATCACCAGAAATTTCCCGCTGCTCCGCGCGGATTATCGGATTAACCGGATGGCCCTAGACAGTACTGGCACGGATACGGCTTGGACGAATACCTATACGGCCATCGATGAAGTCCCGACGGTGGTGAGCGACGCTGATTATATCGAATCGCAAGCCGCTACGGCAGCCGAAACGAGCAACTTACAGTCAGCCAGCGCGGCGGGAATATCTGGAAATATTTTGGCGGTGCGGGTGACCAACATGATTTGGGAATCGTCGGCAGCGACGACATCGATTCAAGGTATTCGTGTACGAGAAGGAGCGAATATTGAAAATACGACTGCAGTCGATGCGTCCGGTACGGCTGCAGCCCCAATCAACTATTCCAGGGTCTTGACGGATGAAGTCAACACGACAAGTTTATGGGACACGACGAGTTTGGATGCCCTCGAGGTTGGTGTTTTGACCTCAACCAGCGAGACCGTCTTCTATCGTAATGGCTCCTCGGTTGTACAAGTGGCCTTCGTGCCGGCCGATACGATCACCATATCGGGTACGTGCAACGCATTTGACCAGTCGACCGTCTGCGGCGATACGGGAACAGTCAGCGTCGCGGTTAACGGCGTTCTGCAAGCACAAACACAGG
>JACRFO010000042.1 GCA_016217865.1 Candidatus Kerfeldbacteria bacterium
CGCGGTGGGGACCTCGGTCGCAGCCGCAGCCACATGGATGCGATCGAAGGGGGCCGCTGGCGGCCAACCACGCGAACCGTCGCCCAACACGACTTCAACTCCCTCGATACCAGCCGCCCGGAGGTTCGACTCGCAAAAATGCTTCAATTGCGGGATTCGCTCCATCGCATACACCTTGCCGTTCGGCCCGACCAGCCGGGACAACAAAGCGGCCGTCCAGCCCGAACCGGCCCCGACATCCAGGACCTTGTCCGAATCGCCGGCCTGAAGGAGTTCCAACATGAAACCGACCGTCATTGGCTGGGAAATGGTCTGGCCATACCCGATCGGGAGCGGCTCATTGAGATTCGCATCCGGCTCGTAATCTGGGACAACGAACTTCGAACGGTCGACCGCCCTCAGCGCCTCGATGATTTGGGGTGTTTTCAGGATTCCTTGCTTTTCGAATCGGGCGATAAGGTCATCCATACCCCTGCAGTATAGACCAAAACCACAAGTTGGGATTGGCCACTGTCCCCCCTTGTATTTGGGCTGTGGATAACATGCCAAACGCTCGGTCGATCAACCTGGATCTTGGTCGATTACTTGCTCGACGAAAGGTCAATCTGCTACAATCATAGGGGTCAAGTAAAACTTGACAGTCCACATCATTCCTTGTAAGGTGCTGCCACGAAACAGCTGAGTTTCAGCACCCAAAAACGCTCGTTTTCCACGAAACCAAAGGCATTAAAAAATCAACCACAGTCTTGCTCGTTCAGTTCGGAGGAATTTCGCTCATTTAAGCAGTTTTCCGCTCTTTCGCACTACGTCTCCCCTGGAGGGACAGAGAAAGCCAACAAAACACTGTAAGGTCCATTCGCGATCAGTTTGGTCGTGGAACCGAAACTTATGTCGTTTTGCTGGCTTTTTTTAACAGCAAAAGGCCGTAATCAATTTACTAACAACATCAGGAGAGAACTAACGAACAAACATATGACCATACGATATCTCTCACGGAAAACCGTGAAACAGCGACTGTGGAAAACCCTGAACTTCGTCGTCGGGGTGACCACGATTTTGAACGTCAGCATGGTCGGAGCATTGATCCGCCCTGGGACCGCCAATGCGGCGGTATCTTCGGTCACGATCACGACCAGTCTGAACCCGATCGACCCGTCGACCGGGGGCGGTGCTGGCGATGATAAGGACGGCGAACCGCCGACCAGCGGGAATGCCGACCCATCGGAGTACCTCCTGGCCGCGCAGATCGTCGTCAGCGGAGCTCCGGCGACGAATGCGGTTGCAACCCTGACGCGGGCCAACGGCGATGCTTTTGCCGATTCAGCGATCGATAACGACAATCCCCGAACTCTCGGGACCCTCCCGGTCGGATCAAGTTGGGTCTATTGGAGCATCAACAAAGACCAACTGGTCGCCAAAAAGGACCACACCGAGAACTTCACGGTCAATCTGGCTTACGACGGCGGTCCGACCTCTTCGCCGGTCACGGTCAGTACCTTCCAAAACAGCGCCTCGATCAGCCAGAACGACATGGACTTCGTCGAGTCGTTCACTACCCCGAGCGCCGGCACCATCGGTTCGACCTTCAGTCTGTTGACGAAATACGAGCAATCGTCGGCCAACGCTTTGTCGGAAATCAACGTCCAAACGTACTTCCCGGGAACAGTTTTGCGGCTGACCAGCGTTGATTCGTACTACTACAACAATTCCGATCCGGGCACGATTGGTGGCGGCACGGTTCCGGGCGGCGCGAGCTTCACACAACTGAAGAACCCGCGCATCACTTCGATCCCGGCCACCTCGGACAACAACGACTACTGGATCTTCAAGTACACCTTCCAGATCATCGGTTTCGGCGGCGGCATCATCGCCCCGTACATCCAGACGCTTGGCCAAGGCAGCACCTGGAAAGTCGACTCCGGCTACGGCAGCTTCACCGCCGCACCGGCGAAGATCTTCGGCTTCAAGTTCAACGACCTGAACGGCAACGGCGTATGGAACCAAGGCGAATCGCCGATCCAGGGCGTGACCATCAACCTGACCGGGACCGAAGCCGGTTCGACTTCGACGAACGCTTCTGGTTACTACGAGTTCACCAACCTCTCGGCCGGCGCGTACGCCGTTGCCGAAGTCGTCCCGAACGGATACACCAACACCACGCCGGTGAGCGTCAATGTCACCCTGACACCGGGCGAACAAGAACAAGCCAACTTCGGCAACCGCCAGTTGGTTTGCAACCTCGTCATCACCAAGACCGTCGATAAGCAGACTGCCTTGCCGGGCGAGCAACTGACCTACACCCTTAGCTACACCAACACCGGCGACGGCAACTGCACCGGCGGTGGCGTCCGTATCGACGACGTCACGCCCCCGAACACGACCTACGTCAACGGCAGCAACACGCAGCAAACCGCCAGCGACACCGACGGACAAGGCGTTGACTTCGGGTACGACCACGACCTCTTCGGCTCAGCGAACGCAGCCGGCTACAACCCGGCCACCAAGCTGCTCTCGTGGGACGCCGAAACTGTTTCCCCGGGTGAAACTGGCACCATCACGTACAAGGTGACCGTTGATTCACTCCCGGTCTGCACGACG
>JACRFO010000043.1 GCA_016217865.1 Candidatus Kerfeldbacteria bacterium
GGATAGGCTGAAAGGAACGCTCGAGATCACCAGCCCGAGCCTGGACGAAGCCCAGAAGCTTTGGAAGTACTTCCAGTACGGATCGCCGAAGCCTCCGGCGGAACCGCAACCCGCTGCGCCCCCGGTTCGTGCCTCACAGCCCATCAAACGCAATCGTCTTCACCGGTTTCTTCGAAGCCTGGTGGGGGCGAGCTAGTCTTCATGCAGTGAGTGGAGACCCCCTTCGCAAGAGAGGGGTTTTCGCTTACATAAACGCCTAGCCAATAACAAGCTAGTCAGTGTATCAACTAGAAATGGGGTGGCCATCGGGGGTCGAACCCGAGATAAAGGCTTCACAGGCCTCTGTGTTACCACTACACCATGGCCACCATAATCAGGGCGAGTGTAGCCAAAAATACCGCCGCTGTCAATCAAAGAACCTCCGCGTGAGCCGAGGTATTTTACTGGAGGTGCTGCTGGAAGTGGGCGGCGGCTGTGGCGATGAACTCACGCTGCGTGTCGACGATCGTCGCCGGCAGCGCTTCGACCTGATACCAACTCCCCCGTCCATGTCCTGCTTCAGCGACGGTCACCCAGTACACCATCGCTAATTCCCGACCCCGTTTGACTTGGTGGAAGCGGGTCTCGACGAAGGTCGGCTGACCGATAACCGACACGCCAGCCATCTCGCCCTTGAGAATCCGGTCGAATGCGTCGGCGAATGAACCTTGGCGATCAGAAGCGCGGACAACGGTCCCCGGCGTGTGGAGTAGGCCGCCCCAGACTGGATCACTCGCTTCTCGTGTAAAGAGGAGTACCTCGATTGTTCCGTTATGTCGCCGGAGCGGAACGACCTCGATGATTGGAGTAACCGTAATACCAGCCACAGCGTGGAACACGTTGAACGGCAACTTCCCAGGCTCGAGTTTATGTAGGAACTCGACTACCCGCGATTCGTCTTCTGGACTGTGATCCATGTATTTTCCTTTGTGGTTGGCGACTCAACGACCAATCGCTCACATGACCAGCTCACACTACGATACGCAACCTTCATTGTCAAGACGAGATAGACAAAGGTGGTGAACTATATTATTGTCTCCGTGCGTCCGCCCTCGTAGGCTAATGGATAAACCATCGGGCTTCTATCCCGTGATTCCAGGTTCGAATCCTGGCGAGGGCACCATTGCATATCAAAAAATTGTGGCCCGAGCATGGATTCGAAGGGCCGAGCACTAGTGCCAGTGGCACGAGAGCGCAGGCCCCGGGTTGACGAGTCGCGGAGCAAGACGAGGAAACCGAATCCTGGCGAGGGCACCAACATCGTCCAACGGTCGGCAAGTCGGTAGCTTTGCGGTATACTATCGGTATGAAGCGGATCTTGCGTTGGTCTGTACTGCTGGTCATCGGGATGGTCATGTTCGTATTCACCGGACGCGACACTGCCGATGCTAGTGTCTACTACAACGCCTCCGACGGTTCACAGCCGAAGGATTTTTCGATCGTCAAGAAAGATGGGCTCTGGTACAACATCGGGATTCACCAAATTCCTGGCGCTGGCCCACCCGGTCCAATCACCGAAGGTCTGGTGTTGTCGACCTCACGCGATTTGGCTCACTGGCAAGATGTCGGCGTCGCGGTACCAGTCGGCGCGCCCGGTTCATGGGATTCATACGACGTCTGGGCGCCGAGCATTATCCTCGTCGACACGACGTACCATATCTACTACGCTGGCGTGCAGCTCGTCGGTAACGTCCTGGTTCAGAAAATCGGCCACGCCACCTCGACCGATCTCATCACTTGGACGAAAGACCCTAATCCAGTCTACGACTGCTCAACCGCGACCTGGCAGTACTGGAACTTAAGCGACCCGTGGGGCGCTGGCACTGACTGCCGCGATCCCTTCGTCGTTCGCGACGAGCCGAACAACCGCTGGGTGATGTTCTTCAACGGTCGGTCAAAAGACCCCGTTCACGACGCGATCAATCCAGCCGTTTACTGGCATCCCAATCCGGCGGTGGTGGGTATGGCAACTTCAACCGATCTGGTGACGTGGACTGACGCTGGTTTTTTAACGGCCACCGCTGGATATAAATCCGAATCACCGCACGCGTTCGCTCACAACGGTACCTGGTACCTCGCCTGGACAAACGACTGCACGGAAACCGTTAACGGCGCGTACGCTCGACTCGCAACAACCAACTGCATCAAGTACGCCACGGCATCAACGCTCACCGGTCCGTATGGAGCGTTTGTCAACTTCCCAGGTGTCGAAACATACACTTTCGCTTCTGAAGTTTTCACCGACGGTCAATTAGAACTGTTCGGACGCACTTCGGGCGGGGCCATCTTCTTCGACCAACTCGTTTGGACCAACGATACGCCAGGTATAGGCCCGATTCCCTTCGGGACCATCATCGGCAACGTCTGGCTCGATGCGAATCGGAATGGCCAGGTTGACATCAATGAACAAGGCATTGACGGCGCGCGCTTAGAAGCCTACCTCGACGACGGTGACGGCCTGTTCGACGAAAATGTGGACCTACGGTTGGGGGTGTCGGTGAGCTTCTACAACAGTACACTGACCACACTGAAACACGGTACGTACCGTTTTCAGACATTACTCATCGGCGGCCTCGTCTGGGTCCGGCCGATGGCTTCGAACTTCACCACCGGCGCGCTGGCGGAATACGTCACGACAACTGGCGCACTTCTGACGCAACATAACATCGCCGGCACGCCGACGACGACCGGTAAAACCTACGGTTTCCAAACCGCTGACACCTTCGCCCCGTCGGGGGTACTCGATTTGCGTGCACTGTAAGCATTGCCACGCATTGATAGTTCTGCTACACTCCCGACGTTTTACCGGGGTATAGCGCAGTTGGTAGCGCGCCTGCTTTGGGAGCAGGAGGTCCCGAGTTCGAGTCTCGGTACCCCGACCACCTAACCGAGAACCCATGAACGACTTCCAGCAGCGTATCCAAAAGTTTACCGAGGAACGGGACTGGCAGAAATTCCACAACCCGAAAGACTTACTCCTCGGGATTGTCGAAGAGATTGGTGAAATTCGTAACGTTGTAAAGTGGGAGCAGGACCCGAAGGTGTTGCACGAGGTACTACTCAAGAATAAGGAAAAAATCACCGATGAAATCGGCGACATCTACTGGTTCCTCGCTCTTCTGGCGAACAGCGTCGGGATTGATATTGATACGGCCATCGATGAAGTCATCCGCAAGAATGAGCAACGCTTCCCAGTGACCGACGTGAAATCACACCACACGAATCTCTTCCTCGGCGGGAAAGACAAACAGTACCAGTAGGAAGTTCGGATCAGGAAAAACCACCCTTCACGTGGAGGAGTGGGGCATCTTGACGTCGGGGAGGCCGGAACCATTCACCAGGTTCTTCCCGCCAGTCAGGACATAGTCGATGATGATCGCGCTGGCCATGAACCACGAGCCTTCGTCGCTCTCGTGGAGATGGCCCTCGCGTCGGAGCCGACGCTGGAGCTGGCCGAGATTGACCTGGTGTTCGTGCAGCAGGGGCATGAGGATCGCCAGCCGGAATTCGTAGTGGCGCCACTCCCCCAGCAGCCGCTCCAGTTCGCTTGACCACGGCTGGTCGTCGCGACCTGCCGGCCACGTCCTCATCTCGTTCAGAGCGGTCGGTTTGAGAACCAGGATGCGTTTCTCGATGTTCGCCAGCCGTTCCTCGTACTGCCGCGCCTTGATCTAGAGCTGGCGTTGCCGCTGCGGATCATCTGGCAACGTAATCGTGTAGACGAAGCTCAACATGACCGATGCCCTCCTTTCGGTGCGCCCGGTGTATCATGGCCAGACGGACATGTCAAGGTAAGCGTGTCACAGAATAGCCGCCCATCTTGACAATTGGGCATTTTTGTAGTAGCGTCACCAGTTCCCGGACCACCACCTTTGGTTCGACCTTTGAGCCGGGACGCTCACCAACCACCGAGGCTGTTCACCTGGAGGGCACAACCATGTTCGGAAGGGATGAAAAGTCGCACCTGCACCTGCGTGATCTCGTGCTGAAGGCCGAAGGACTTTTCCCCGACTTCAGCCGCGTCTTCGAACGCCTGAACAAGTCGCTCGGTCACCTCTGCCTCAAGGGCACCGATGCCGAGTTCCACGCGGCGCTGCGCCAGACCTTCGTCTTCGCCAAGACGGACATCGAGTACCGGCGGCCGTCCGGCAAGATCGACTGGGCCGACTCGGCCCAGGTGCTGCGGACGCTGCTCGGCCTCGCCGACGACATCGCCGACAGCCAGGACCTCGTGCGCCGCGGCCAGGCCGTCGTCTACGTACTCATCACGTTCGCGGGGGTGCTGAACGGCGCGGCCACGCCCGGCGAGTCCTTCCTGGACTTCCGGCTGCGCGACCTGTCGTACCGGCTGCCTCGCGAAGCCCTCAAGGCTACGGACAATGCCGCGTTCGGCGAGGTGCTGTCGCGGATGTCCGAGGCCAACGCCGAGAACCTCAAGCGGCACGGGCGGAACATGTTCAAGTGGTTCCCGACTGTCTGGGAGGACGCGATCTACCTCGCCGGAGAAGACGGGCTCAAGCTGCCGGAGGGGTCGGGCCTCACGCTCGACTTCTGCCAGCACATGCGGCGCGAGCTGATCGCGGCGGCCGAGACGATGGGCGACTGCTTCCTCGCGCTCGAGCTGGTCGCGATCCTGAAGCAGCGGGTCACGGACCGGCTGGCCAAGCGTGACGAGCGGCGTGCGGCGTTCGCGGCGGCGCTGACGGTGGCGTTCAAGGCCGCCGGGCTCCCCGACGGTGTTCCCGTCGAGATCACCTACGACAGCGGATTCGACGCGATCGACCTGTCGGAGGCGAAGATGGTCCAGCCGCACATCATGTCGAACCCCATCGAGCCGGGGTCGATCGGCATGTTCATCCGGACGGCCGAGCCGTCCGAGGATGCGGTCGGCCAGATGCTCGGCCACGTACTCGAGATCGAGCTCGTCGGCGTCGGTCAGCGGCCCGACTCAACCAACAACTGACGCCCACCGGCGTCACGCTCTTCAACCAGACGACTGCGTCCCCCCGTGGTCGTCTTTTTTTATTACAAAACCGACCGCAAATTGCGGTCGGTTAGAGAGTGTAGAATTACTTCAAGTCGCCGGGGTTGACCATGTAGGCTGTCGCGGTTTCCTCGGAGACTATTCCGTCGCCGTAGAGTTTCTTGATGTTCTGGTCCATCGTGAACATGCCGTCTTCGGCCGAGGTTTGAATGGCCGTTTTAATTTGCGGTACTTTGTTCTCGCGAATGAGGTTGGCGATTGCCGGCGAGTTAATCAGGACTTCGCGCGCAGCGACGCGGCCGCCATTCGAACCGGGTAGCAGTTGTTGTGAGATGATACCGCGTAAGAAAAGAGAGATCTGCAGCCGAACTTGCGCTTGCTGGTATGGCGGGAAGACGTCGATAATCCGATCAATCGTCTGGGCGGCGTTGAGTGTGTGCAGCGTTGCGAGTACCAAGTGTCCTGTTTCGGCAAGGGTGATCGTCGACGCAATGGTTTCCAAGTCACGCATTTCACCGACCATAATCACGTTCGGATCCTGACGGAGGACATGTTTCAGCCCTTGCGCGAAGCTCATCATGTCCGTCCCGAGCTGCCGCTGTTTGATGATTGACTTCTTCGGCGTATAAACGAATTCAATTGGGTCTTCGAGGGTAATGACGTGGAGCTGGCGTTCGCTATTGATCAGGTTGATCATCGCCGCGAGGGTTGTTGACTTACCCATGCCGGTTGGACCGGTGACGAGGACGAGGCCCTGCTTGAGGCGGCACAAGTCGTACGTAATCGGGGGCATGCCAAGGTCTTCCATGGTTGGAATGGTTTGCGAAATGACCCGAGCGACGAGGCCGGCGTAACCTTTCTCCCAGTGCAAGTTCACGCGGAAACGGGATAGGTTTTTCATCTCGTACCCGAGATCGAGTTCGCGCTCGGTATCGAACACTTCCTTCTGCTCGGGCGTTAAGAGCGAGTAGCAGATATCCATCGTGTCTTTCGGCGCGAGAATTGGCTCCTTATCGAGTTTGATCAGTTCACCGTCAATGCGAAGAACGGGCGGCATCCCTTCAACAATGTGAATGTCGGATGCGCCCTTGTCGACGGCCATCTTGAAAATCGTATCGATGTACTTGGCGGTGCTGGCCATGTGGTTTTGTTTGAGTTGGTGCGTGTATTCTAGCACGTTTACCACCATCAGTCAATCAACCGTACAACGGTAAAACGAAACCACCCGCCATTCGGCGGGTGGTGAGAAGACGTTAGTTAGATTTTGGCCAGCGCGTCGTCAATGAAGGTCTTGACCTGGTCGAGCGGGTAGGCACCAGGAATACCGCCGAGGGTTTTTCCGGTCGCGCTGTTGACGAGGATGACGCTCGGTGTTCCCTGCGCACCGCCGGCCGTGCCGTCGGCTTCCTGATCTTTCACGACTTGGGCCATTTCATTGCTGTCGAGGCAGGCTTGGAACTTCGTCTGGTTAACGCCGAGTTCTTTTGCCAGCGGCCCGAGCTGGTCGAGGGCGAACCCAGTGCCGTTTGACGAGGTCCGTTCAAAAATGGCATCCGTAAAGTCCCAGAACTTGTCATTGCCACCAAGCTTTCCAATACACAGGGCCGCCTCTGATTCTTTTTGCGCGTTAGCGTGGAAGCTAAGCGGGAATTGACGGTAGACGAGTCGGACTTGATCGCCGTAGTCCTTCATTACTTGCTTGATGGTCGGTTCAAACTGCTTGCAGAACGGGCATTCGTAGTCCGAATACTCGATGAGCGTCAGTTTGGCGTTCTTATTGCCGCGGATGTAGTCGTCATCGGAGACCGCTTTCACATCGCTAAAGGTCTGGGCTGGCGCGGTGGTGTTCGTATTCGACGTCGTCGTGGTATCGGCCGTCTTATTCTTGGTTGAACCGTAGGCTTTCGGGAGGACGAGAACCAGTCCAATAACGGCGGTCGCCGCTACGCCGAGAATAATACCGAAAATAAACGTTAGCTTCGGCGAGGAGCCTTCAAACATACCGTTCGGTTTGACTGGTGTTGGTGTGTCCATACGCTTGAAAATAAGTTTCTACTACGCTGTGTAGTATAGATGAGGGATGAAAAACGCGCAAGTCGGGGGTTAGGACTCGGGGTAACGGCGACGACCCGCGGCGTCGTAGAGGAAAATCGCGGCGACGGGGCAGGCTTTTGCCGCATCAAGGAGCTGCTCGTCGGTAACGCCTGGTCGCGGAGTCGCGATGGCTTTGTTTTCGGCATCAAGCTGGAATACTTCCGGCAGCAGGCTCACACACGTCGCCGCCCCGATGCACAGTTCGCGGTCAACTTCGATCTTGGTAATCCGTGATTCCGACGGCTGACTCATGCGGAAAATTGCTCTGCCCAAATCCGGTTGATCTGTTCGGCTAGGGCCATGTCTTTCATGGTCACCATCCCCTCGTCGTGGGTCGTTAAGGTCACAATTACCGTCGGGTAGGTCAGGATGATGTCCGGGTGGTGGTTCACGCCTTCGGCCAGGTCGCGAATCGCGGTAATGAAGGCCACGCCACGGACGAAGGTGGCGGTTGGGAAGGTTCGGTGGATGGTTTTTTCGGTTGCCTGCCAACCGTCCGGGATGTGTTCGTGGGACATACTAGTCTTGGTTGAGCACCGCGTCGTCGTGACCGGTCTCGAATGAAGCCTCGGCTTCCGGCCAGCGCGCCTTCAGCTTTTCGACGTACTCCTGGATATCATTGTCGTCGCTCAATTCTCCCAATTCCCGCTTCTCTTCAAGAACTTCAACAATCAAGTCATCGTACACTTCGCGGCTGAATTCGCCGTCATCTTCCATCCGGTCGATAACGTCGCGGAACACTTGGTTGAGGTCGAAGGTGATGTTTTGCATGGGCCCAGTATACCGAAAAAGAACGGCGAGGACAACCTCGCGCAGCGGCGGGCCGACTTAGTAGATTTCTTCCCGTTTTTCGCGAAGGAAGCCGAAGAATCCTTCCGTGGCCTCGAGGAATGCTTTGAACGGGGCTTCGATGATCACATCAAGGAAGAAGATCATCACGTTGATCTTCGGAACGCGCAGGCTAATCCAGCGTCCAACCTGGAGAATCGGGACGGTGAAGAAATCGAACAAGACGGTGAAGATATTCTCGCGTTGATCGACAACGAGCAATTCCTTCGCGAGCAAACGGACCCGGATCCCGAAGAAACTGACGATCGACAGGAACAGGAGGAAGATGAACATGCTAATCGGGGTGAAGTCGAGCCGCTGCAGTCCCCAAATAATCAATCCGAAGACGAGGAAGAATGTGAGCGTGTAGATCACCCGGAAGAGGCTGGCGAAGAAGGTGCTGCGACGGATCGGCTTACGTGGTTTAACGAGTGCGTGTCGCTCATCACCGCGGTAGACCAAGGCTTGAACTTTTTCGACAACCGCCAGTTCGTTCTTCTTCCCAGCCGGGCGAATGCTGACACCAAGCAAGAGTAAGAGGAGCGGCGGGAAAGCCACGTTGATGATCAGCGGCAACATGTTGTTGACATCGGTGTACACCAGCCGTTCGACTGGTAACTCGATCAGCACCAGAAGGAGCATCTTCGTCAGGAACACGTAGATAATAGAACGGATAACTGAGCGGGCAATTTTTCCATTAACTTTCTTCTTCCGGTCGTTGTAGGCCGCCTTGATGTCGTCTGAAAGTTTATCCGGATGTGTCATCTCTTCGGCGGCGGCGGTCCCGTGCTGACGGGCAACATCATAAAAGACGAGGAAGGCGATTGCGTACTTCTTCATGAGTCGCTGGAGAAGTTCACCAGCCGGGTGCCGGAGCTGGGTCTCGATGTCATGACGGATCTGCGGAAATTGGTGGCCCAAGGCCGCGATGACCTCGGGGGTTGGCCGGTTCCATTCCGGATGACGGCGGGCGAAGAGGTGATAGCGAATAATGTTCGTATCCGACTTCAAGAGAGCGCGGTGGATGGCTACGTAAATTTGAGTGTTCTTTTCGGATTCGGAGATATGGTCCTCGGCAAAGGCGATGTCACGGTGGGTCGTTTCGAACATCAGCTTGATCAACGCCTCTTCCTTTTCAGTCGGCGCCAGCAGTTCATTGAGCTGGACCGCCATCAAACCTAAATACCAGCTGAACAGTTTGTCCGTGTCCTCGCGATTCGCCGCGGTTGGAACTTGCGTCCAGAGGTGAATGTAGGAGTTGATGACATCGCCGACATCGGTGATGATCGTCACTGGCAACGCCTTGTTCGGCAGGTACCGTCCGCGAATCAGCTCGAGGATGAGCGGTTCAGCAATGGATTCGGCTGTAGCCCCGGCCACGAGACGGCGTTTGATGATTCGTTCGATAGCATTTTTCCGGAGCAGGTGTTCGTCTTGGTAATCGATCGCCTGGCGGAGTTTCTCGTAAGCCCAAGCAACGTTGCTGATCGTGTCATGCACTTCGATCATCGCCACTTCTTCTGTCGGTTGCGTCTTGTCCGGTCGCGAAAAGACCGTCAGCGTTTTGAAGACGGAATCGGCGAGTGGTCGCGGTGGAACCACGACTTTATCTTTCGAACCGTTGATGACTTTCTTCAGAAATGGCATGGGGCAGAAGACAAACGAGCGCCAGGAGGCTCGTCAAATATACCAAAAAAACCACGGTTTGTCAACCGAACTGCACCTAAAAACTACTTGCGCGGCACTTTGCGCTGCACGTCTTCGATCCAACGCTCGATCGTCAATCGCGATTGGGGTAGATCGAAGTAATAGCCGTCGAAACGTAATGGTTGTCCGAGTAACTGCCCGCCGATCCGTTCGACGAACGTAACGAGGTGATCAGCTGCCGCGCAGAAATGCGTGTAGCTTGAATCGCCCAGACCGAAGACCGCGCACGGTAAGCCGGGATACTTCGCGCTGCCGACCCGATCAACGAACTCTTGCATGTGCTCCTGGAGCTGGCCCTGCTCCATCTTCTCTCCGACTTTACCCAGCCAAGTGCACGACCCAAGAATAACCACATCAGCGTGCTGCAGGTCTTCCGGCTTCGCCTCATATGCCCGCTTCAGGTTGACCGTGTGTTTGGCGGCATGTAACTGTTCTGCTATTTGCATAGCCGCTTGTTGTGTCCCGCCTGAATTGGTGGCGTAGATGATAGCGAAGGTCATGGGGGTTGGTGTTGGTGCGCCCGGAGGGACTCGCCCTGACGGGGCCGGGGCCTGCGCTCTTCTGTCACTGGCAGCAGTGCTCGGCCCTTCTCGTCCCCTCGGACGAGATTTCTTGTGCGTCGCTTCGCGACCTGTGTTGGTGCGCCCGGAGGGACTCGAACCCCCGACCCTTTGGTCCGAAGCCAAATGCTCTAATCCACTGAGCTACGGGCGCCTGCGGCCGAACCGTACCATACTTGTATCAGATCTTCAAGCATGGACCAGCATTGCGATCAGCCTGGCGAAGTGTCGTATTATGTAAGAAATTGCCCTGATTAACGTCGTAGGATATACTGCCGAAATGACGGAACATGAATTCCTCCGCCATTATGAACAATTCGCTGATGCGATTTTCCGGCACTGTTACTACCGGGTTTTTGATGCCGAGCAAGCGCACGACTTGGTCCAAGAAACATTCCTCCGGACCTGGCAGTACCTCGTCAGCGGTCATCAGATCGATCGAATTCGTCCGTTCCTCTACCGCAC
>JACRFO010000041.1 GCA_016217865.1 Candidatus Kerfeldbacteria bacterium
CATCCCGAGCAGATCATGATCGTTGAGACCCGCGACATCGGCGTTGAGTCCCCGCATGTCTTGCAGGGATAATGAAACTCGCCCTCGGCCTTGGGCAGGTTGCCCTTCGATGGAACCGATAGGTCGTTTGTCAACAGCGGCGCGTTCGTCCGCCACTGTTGCACCCAGTAACGGGCGGTGTTGGCCGACACGCCGTCCTCGAGCGCGAAGTGAGTCAGCCGGCGCCGCTCTTCGTCGTCGGTGATTAGCGCGAGCTGGGATCCGACGGCGAGTGACATGCCCTTTGTGGTGATCGCGTCCAGTATGTCTTTGGGGAATGTTAGCATGTCGAGCCGGGATTGGACCCAGCGCTCGGAATGATTGACCAGGGTGGCGAGCTCCCGGTTGTTTAGTTTTAGTTGGTCTTGGAGCCGTCTGATCCATTCGGCCTCGTCGATGTAGGAGAGCTGCTCGCGCTTGGTATTTTCATCCAATTTGATCAGATCCAGGTTGATCTCCGTGTCGGTGACGACCTGGCAGGCTATCATTTGGACCTGTACGATCTTACAGGCCATGTACCGACGGTGGCCCGCGATGATCTCGTAGCGGTCGCCGACTTGCTTAACCGTCAGCGGCTGGATCAGCCCCATCGCCCGGATCGACTCGGCCAGCTCCAACAGGCTGTTCTCGTCCACCGCCGACCGCACCGGGATCTCCGGCGGGATCAATTCGTCGATCGAGATCGTCTTGTACTCGTACTTCACTTCGTTTTTTCCTCGTGGTGTTCGGATGGTTCTCGTCGCGGAGGTAGACGCGGGATATTTTCAGGTCCTCGCCGATGACCTGCATCGAGACGTAGTTGCCTGGCTCCCACTTCAGCGCCCGGAAGAGCCGGGCCGGGATCCGGAGGCGGTTTTGCTTCTTCCAACTCTGCACTTTTCGGATGATCATGAGCGTGGGGAAATTGTACTCCCTCAACCCCGCCGGTGTCAAGCAGAAAGACCGGCGGGGACATCAAATGAGGGAAACATTAAGGGGGGGGTACAACTTTACCCATTTTGACATTATCAATGTCCTGTTTTCAGTGTTTTCAACAACTTCCAAGCCTCCAAGTTTACATAATCCCCACCGTCGTGGTCGATACGGGGGATTAAGATAGGAGTACAAGTAAGTCTTGATCTTGATCTACAAGATCAAGACTTCCTTGCCTTAAACCATTGTCTAGATGCTCCAGCCTGTTGATAACTCCGAGTTTTCCGGCCTTAGAGGCCAGGTTTACGGGGTTGATCTGATCGTGGGGGATTGGGGGCAACAGCCCCCTCCTTCGTGGGTTTGGGGGGGAA
This sequence comes from Candidatus Kerfeldbacteria bacterium, assembly GCA_016217865.1. GTDB lineage: Bacteria > Patescibacteriota > Patescibacteriia > SBBC01 > CAIJZX01 > CAIJZX01. The sequence goes on from JACRFO010000041.1 coordinate 1,323, forward strand.
GTGGCCTGCGCAAAATTTTGGGGGGTGAAAAAAAATGTTGACATCGCAGGTCACGCATGCTATGTTCTTGGTCAATCACATGAGGCCCGTCTATGCCCCCGATTAAACCAACCGCATCGATCCGAGAGAAATGGCAACGGGTGACACCGACGCGTGTCACTGACTACACCGACGGTGTATCAAACCCCACAACGGATTACCAGGCCGCCACCGTCGCTGCTGAACCCGCTTACGAGGCCGGCATTCAGCAGGCGATTTCACAAAAGCGCTTTGGCAAGGGCGTCCGCGAATCGGGTACCGCCAAGTGGCAGTCACGGTCTATTGCCGTCGGCTCACCTCGCTGGCCACAGGGTGTGCAGGCCGCCGGACCGGATTTTGAGAAAGGGTTTGCCGCTTTCCGCGATACGATCGAGCGGGTCCAGTTGCCGCCTCGAGGCCCCGCCGGTGATCCCCGAAACATCGAGCGTGTGGCGACGATAGCCCGCGCGCTCCGTGCCACGAAGGTCAAGCCGTAACGTGCCGAACCATTTCCTCCAGTCGATCGTCATCCCCCGACAGACGTTGGCCGTCTCCACGACGGTGACGTTCGATCTCCCGATCAATCCGCTTTCGCATATTCTTCTGACCATCCGGCACCTGAACGACACGGGCAGCGCCGCGCTCTCGCTGAACTATACCGTTCTGGCACAGCTGCTTGCCGCGATCTCGAGGGTTGAGATTTTGTATCGTGGTAGCGCGATCATCTCGGCCTCGTTGACCGATCTCGCCGTCGCGTACATGGTCTTGACGGGCCGGCAGATCTGGGGCGGGCAGCTCGACAACACCGACAACAACGTCCGCGATCTCACGATCCCGATCCTGCTCGGCCGGATGCCGTTCAACCGCGCTGAGTGCTATCCGGCGACGAAAAAAGGGGAATTGCA
>JACRFO010000044.1 GCA_016217865.1 Candidatus Kerfeldbacteria bacterium
AAGACCGAAATCGTCGAGGCCAAGGCTGGCGCCTTCAATATCATCGTCACCGAGGTGCCATACCAGGTGAACAAAGCGACGCTGCTCGAGCGTATCGCTGAACTCGTTCGCGACAAGAAATTGGAAGGCATCCGCGACCTCCGCGACGAATCGAACAAAGAAGGCGTCCGGATCGTCATTGAACTCAAGAAAGACGCTTACCCGAAGAAGGTCCTCAACCGCCTCTTCACGCTGACCCAGCTCCAGGAAACCTTCCACGTCAACATGCTGGCCTTGGTCGACGGGATTCAACCGCGCGTCCTGACCTTGAAAATGGTGCTCGAGGAATATCTGAAGCACCGTCAGTCGGTCGTTCGCCGTCGCGCCGAGTATGATCTCGACGTTGCGAAGAAGCGTGACCATATTCTCAAAGGCCTTCTGATTGCCCTGGCCAACATTCAAGATGTTATTCGCACGATCCAGAAGTCGAAAGATAAGGATGAGGCGAAGGTCAATCTGATCAAGAAGTTCAAATTAACCGATCCGCAAGCCACCGCCATTCTGGAAATGCGCCTCCAACAGCTCGCCAACCTTGAGCGGTTGAAGATCGAACAGGAACACAAGGAAAAACTGGCGTTGATTAAAGACCTCGAAGCGCTCCTCGCTTCACCAAAGAAAATTCTGGGCGTCATTAAAGATGAGCTCCAGGAAACCAAGGAGAAGTATGGCGATGAACGAAAAACGGACATCGTGGCTGGGGCCGTGGGAACGTTCAGTCAGGAAGACTTGATCCCGAACGAAGCAACCGTTGTGGTGCTGACGAATGACGGCTACGTCAAGCGTCTATCGCCAGAGAATTTCAAAACACAGAGCCGCGGCGGCAAGGGCGTCATCGGACTCACCACCAAAGAGGAAGATGCCGTGTCACACTTCTTCTCAACGACGACCCACGCCGACATCCTCTTCTTCACCACCACCGGCCGCCTCTTCCAACTCAAAGCCTACGATATCCCGGCCGCATCGCGGACGGCGAAAGGGCAGGCGATCGTCAACTTCCTCCAGCTCACCGGCGAAGAGAAAGTTGCCAACGTGTTGAGTATGGAAGATTTGTCACCCTTCAAGTATCTCCTGATGGTCACGAAGAACGGCGTCATCAAGAAAGTCGACCTTGAAGAGTTTAAGAATATTCGCCGCAGCGGCTTGATCGCTATCAAGCTCAAAGCTGGTGACCGCCTGCGCTGGGTAAATCCGACAACCAGTAAAGACCATATCATGCTCGTCACGGCGAACGGTCAATCGATTCGCTTCAGCGAATCGGGCGTTCGTCCGATGGGCCGGAACGCCGCCGGCGTCCGCGGTATGAAAATGAAAGGATCGGATGAAATCGTCGGGATGGACGTCATGGACGGCGGGCAGGAAAGCAAAACCGAGCAACTGCTCACGATCATGGCCCACGGTTTCGGGAAGCGCACCGGCATCAACGCCTACAAAGTCCAAGGCCGCGGCGGGTCGGGTATCAAGACGGCGAAAATTACTGATAAGACCGGAAAAATCTCCGCCGCTATGATCGTCGACGCTAAAGCGGAAACGCAGGATATCATCGTCATCTCGCAAAAAGGCCAAGTCATTCGCACCCCACTCAAGTCCGTCTCAACGCTCGGCCGCGACACGCAAGGCGTCCGCGTCATGCGCTTCAACGATCCGAAAGATAAGGTCGCCAGCGTGACGCTCGTTTAACCTGACTCTGCCGCCTATGGTAGCCGGTACACAGCAGGTCGCCCTGAAAAAAATCAAGCAGCGTGGAACCGAGTGGCCGAACAGTACTTCGGCCACTCGGCGTTACCAGATTGGGGGCCATACGGTATCTGTCGTCAGGACCGTGAACTCATCGGCCCAATTCGTGGACGGACATTTCTTGAAATTGGCGCTGGGAGTGGACATTCGTTGCGCTATATTTTACAACGGGGAGCGAAGCGTGCCTACGGTTTGGACTTTTCCAGCACACAAATAGTACTCGCTTCAACATTGAATCGTCGAGGCTTGGATCGAAACCGACTGCAGTTGTTTCACCAACCGATGGAACAGCGGCTGAACATTCCCCGGGTAGACACGGTCTTCGGCATCTTCTCTCTCGGCTGGTCAACGAATTTACCAGGCACGCTGCGACTCATCCACTCCTACCTGCGGCCAGGCGGTCGTTTCGTGTTTAGTTGGGAGCACGGCATGTTCCAGCACGTTGAGTTTGAACGTAGACTCATCGTTCAGTCTTCATACTTTTCAGAAGTGGTTGTCAAAAACAAATGGAAGGATCAGTATGCCATTCATATACAATTTCCGACCACGGCGTCGTGGTTTGAATTACTGCAATCCGCCGGTTTTACTATTGACCGCTACCTTGAGCCGGAGTCGCATATCTTCGACCGTCGGAGCCAAGATTCCTGGCGACATTTTTCAAAAGTGAAAGCTCTCAACGTGCCAATGGCTGTGGTGTTTCAGTGCCACCGCTAGCCCAAATGTGACTACCTCGCGACCGTAATAATCAAAGTTGAAGTTTATGCTATCACCGGAAACGTACTCCCCCGGGTATCTCGATACGTCCGACAGCCCATCTGCTGACCCGGTTGAAGATCCAGCCTCAACCACTGTTGAGTCACCTATCGAAACTGAAGGTCGTACCGAAGAAGTGGAGGGAGAACAACCAGCGGAAGTTCGTGGAGAATCAGCTGAACCAAGAACGGTACGAGAATTACTTGACCTGTGGCGACAAGAGTACGAAGTAGCTGAAGGAGAAGAGAAACAAGAAGTCGCCTACCGGATCATTAAGATGGGCGAGGCAATGTCAGCGGCACATCTGGATCCGTCCGAGGTGACCATCAAACCTGGTGAAGCTGGTGTGGCTGGATTTTATGACAACAGTACTGGAGAGGTCGCCATCACTCCGGAAGGTATTGGCTTACCGGCTGACCATTACACTGGCGTACTCGTTCACGAAGCCACACATGCTGGCGTCATCACTGGCCGGAAGATTATGGATGAAGGGCTAACGGAAATTGTGACCCAACGAACTTCGACCATTGGCGGTGAGGGCATCTACCACGATGAACGATCACAAGCCCGCGAAACCTTCGGACAGGTTTCTCTTGATTCGGCTATCGACGCGTATGACTTTAAACACCCTGAAGAACTACTGAATCTGTACTTTAAAACCGAGTGGAAGAAGGGATTCGAAAGCGAGCTGCACTCACTGATTACTCCAGAGCTGGTGCTCCACCCCGAATTACGTCAGAGCTTCATTGATGGACCAGCGAAAGAGTGGGTAACCAAAACCGAAACCGCCCTACGTCAGGCCGCCCCCCGTCTCGTCGGCGAAGCAGAACAACAAGGTTTCAACTTTGCAGCTACCCACCTCCGGTACGTGAACGATTTCATAGAGCGGGCGTAAGCGGTGTACGTGCCCTTGCTTTCCTGAAAAAAAATGGTATACTCACCCCGTACTCGATCGGTTTCTCGCGGTCTGATGTACGACTTGAACCAGTAATCTCGTTCTCCCATGGGTCTCCCCGCCAAACGACGCACCAAACAGAGCAAGCGCGAACGGGCCTCACACTTTGCTCTCAAGCGCTTTACCCTCATTGCCTGCAGCCATTGCCACCGCCGCATCCGGCCCCACACGGTTTGCCCGCACTGCGGATACTACCAAGGTCGCCTGGTCATGAAAGTCACCTCGAAGACCGAAAAGCGCGCCGCTAAGAATAAGAAGGCTCGCGGTGCTAAGGAAGAAGTCGCCGATCAGAAAAAGGAAGGGAAGAAGTAACTTCTACCTTCGCTCCTTCGTATGTCTAACCGCCACCTCGCCCGAACCGTCGCGATGCAAACGCTCTACGAGTGGGATTTTAATGGTCGGGTGACGAACGACGTGTTGGGCCTGCTGAAGGAAAACTTTAAGCAGTTCGCCCCAGACTTCTCGGATGAAGGGTTTTCTGAAGCACTGATCCGAGGGGTCATGGACAACCGCGAAGACATCGACACGACCATCACAAAATACGCACCGGAGTGGCCGCTCGAGCAAATCACCATTGTTGACCGCAATGTCCTGCGACTGGGCGTTTTTGAGCTGATGTACAGCCAAGATGTGCCGCCGAAGGTCGCGATCAACGAAGCGATCGAGCTGGCGAAAGGTTTCGGCGGAGAATCTTCTGGCCGGTTCGTCAATGGAGTCCTCGGCGCGATATTCCGTGATCTCCAAGCCCAAGGTAAAATTCCGGCCGCGCCACCGCGATCAACTGATTCGGCTGCTTAGTGTATGGCCTCGTTCGAACAGCTCGAAGAGAAACTTAATCACCACTTCGCCACTCCTGATTTACTCCGGCAGGCGCTTGTTCACCGTTCCTACCTGAATGAGAATCCGGATTTTCCGCTCGGCCATAACGAACGGCTTGAGTATCTCGGCGACGCTGTGTTGGAACTCGTCGTTAGTGACCACCTCTACACCCACTACCCCAATCCCGAAGGGGATTTAACGAACTGGCGGGCGAGCGTCGTGAATGCGAAGAGTTTGTCCGAGGTTGCCAAGGAAATAGAGCTTGATGAGTGGCTGATGATGTCACGCGGAGAATCGCGCGACAAGCTTTCCAAAGCCCGGCAGAACATCCATGCGAACGCCATCGAAGCCATCATCGGGGCACTCTATCTCGACGCTGGAATCGAGCCAGCCCGTGCATTCATCGCTGAACATATCTTGAGCAAGTTGCCGAACATCCTAGCGAATGAGTTGTACGTTGACCCGAAGAGTAAGTTCCAGGAAATGGCCCAAGAGGTTGTCGGGATCACACCGGGCTACAAGGTCCTCAAAGAGTGGGGGCCGGATCACGATAAACACTTCCAAGTTGGTGTCTACCTCGGCGGCGAGGAGATCGCTATCGGCGAAGGCGCCTCAAAACAAGAAGCCCAGGTTGCCGCCGCGTACAACGGGCTAGTCGCGAAGGGGTGGAATACATGAGCAGCATCATTGGGCTTTCCACGCTGTTGAGCCTGGTGTTGATTCTCGGAGGTTTAGCCTCTATTGTCTTCCCGATCGCCCCATCGATTCCAACCATTTGGCTCGGTATTTTTATCTACGCAGCCGCCCACGGTTACCAAGGAATTAGCCAGGACTTCGTCGGCCTTATTTCCATTGTGGCGATGGCGACGATTCTCCTTGACTACACCTTGAGCCGTTCGGGCGTGAAGAAATTGACCGTCGGACCGTGGGCGATCATTGGAGCGGTCGTCGGTGGACTGGTTGGTTCGCTGATCGGACCGATTTATGCTTTCCTCGTCGGACCAATCGTTGGCGCCTTGGTAACAGAGATGCTGCGCGGACACGACCGAATCTACTCCTATCAGACGGGTAATTACACTATCGTCGCCTTCATGGGCGGGACGATCATTAAACTGATCGCCTCGATTATCATGATTGGTTTGTTTATTCTCCGCCTCCAAGGAAAACTCTAACACGTATGTACCTGTCGAAACTCGAGATTCAGGGTTTTAAATCGTTCGCCAATAAAACGCTGCTGGATTTCCAGCGCGGTATCACGGCGATCGTCGGGCCAAACGGCTCAGGAAAATCAAACGTGGCCGACGCCGTTCGCTGGGTCCTCGGCGAACAATCCCTCAAGCTCCTCCGAGGAAAGAAGAGCGATGATGTCATCTTCGCCGGGTCGGATAAGAAATCACGGCTCGGGGTTGCAGAAGTGTCACTCTTCTTGAACAACGAAGATCGGGTTGCGCCGGTTGACTACAGCGAAATCGTTATTACCCGCCGCGTCTATCGTGACGGCGAAGGCGAGTACCTGATCAATCACCAACCGGCCCGACTCCAAGATATTCAACTCCTCCTCGCCCAAGCCAACTTCGGTCAGCGCACTTACTCGGTCATTGGCCAGGGGATGATTGATAGTTTTCTCATCTCTAGTCCACAGGAACGCAAACACCTGTTCGACGAAGCGGCCGGCGTTCGTCAGTACCAGTTGAAGAAGGACCAAGCCATACAGAAACTTGGCCAGAGTAAAGAAAATCTCGAACAAGGCGAAGCGATCATGGTAGAAATCGAGCCGCGCCTGCGCTCATTGACTCGACAAGTCAAGCGACTCGAACGCCGCGAGGAAGTTGAAAAGACATTGCAAGAGAAGCAGGTCCAATACTTCGGTCTCCGTTGGCAGGATATCGAGCGTGAGTTGACGGTCCTGCGCGATGAACACCGCCAGGCCGAATCACGGCGTCAGAGCGTTGAGAACGAGCTGGCCGCCATTCAGCAAGAACTTGAAGCGATTGAGCAGGAGCGCAGCGCTTCAGAAACGTTTGCCACTCTCCAGCGACAGTACAACACCATTCTCGACGAGAAGAACCGCGCACTAGAACAGCAAGCCGTCGTCAAAGGACAGTTGGAACTGGCCGCTAAGCAAGCTGGGGCCGTTGAAACCGCTTTCCTCGAACGGCGCAGTCATGAACTCCAACGGACACTCAACCAATTAGCCGAAGAACGTTCAACGCTAGCCCAAACGGTTGAGCGACTTCAATCAGCCTTGACGCGTGACCAAGGCGCGCTGGATGAAACCGAACAAACCTTCACCAAACTCGAAACCCAACTGAAACGTTTTCAGGCCGATCTGGCTGATCAGCTGTCGATGCCTGAGGTTGAACAATCGGTCGGAACGTGGCTGGCGAAGTATGATGCGCTCGTCGAAGAGCTCCGCGGCGAGACGCCAAACCTGGCGATGCTCCGCGATCGCGCCCAGCGTCTCCAGGCCGAACTGACCACTATCCACCAACGACTAGCGACGCACAGTTCCGAAAGTGACCCGGCGGCGATGGCTGCACTGCAAGAGCAACTCCTGCAGACCGCCCAGGAACGACAGGCCCGACTCAGCGCTGTGATGAAGGTCCAGGCAGTACTGCAGCTCGCCGAACAACAAGACGCCCAGTTAGCCGAACAGGAAAGGAAATTGAAGCAAGAGCAGTCGAGTTTGAATCAGGAAGTCTCTGTCCAAGAACTCGCAAAAACGAATCCGGATGCAGCGTATGCAGCGATGGTGGACCAAGCCAAGCGGATGGACCGCCAGCTCGCCGAAATTGATACCCGATTGAAAGCAGCACGCGAGGACATCAACGCGTTCAACGCGCGCGAGACAACGAAAAAAGAACGTCTCTTCATGTTGCAGAAAGAGTTCCGATCGACCCAGCACCACCTCAACGCTGGCACCAACCAGGTGACTGATCTGCAGGTGAAGCTCGCCCGGGTCGAGCAGCGACATGATGACCTCAAACGTGAAATTACCCAGGCGATGTCTGAAACCGCCCTTGAGCAGATTACGGCAGCCGCGCAAGGTTCGCTTCAGGGTGACCCATTGATCATGGCCGAAGAGATTGCCACGCTCCAACGGCAGATCCAACTCATCGGCGGAATCGACGATACCGTCACCCAAGAGTATCAGGAAACGAACGAACGTTGGGAGTTCCTCTCGAAACAGGCCGAAGACTTGCATGCTGGCATCACCTCACTCGAGAGCGCGATCGCCGACCTTGATGAGGTTATTACCAAGAAGTTCGATACTGCCTTCCGAAAAATCAATGACGAATTCAATACCTACTTCCGCACGCTCTTCCGCGGTGGACGGGCTGAATTGGTTCTGGTTAAAGAGGTTCTCCGGACTGCAGACGAAGACGACATGACTGAAGCCGAGGCTGCCGAACTCGCTGCCGAAACCCCTGCTGCACCACGCGTAGCCTCGAAAGACGAAGAGAAGGTTATTACTGGAATTGAAATCAAAGCCACCCCGCCCGGTAAGAAGCTGCAGTCAATTGCCATGCTATCCGGCGGCGAACGGGCGCTGACGTCAATCGCCTTGCTCTGCGCCATCATCTCGAACAACCCGTCACCGTTCGTGGCTCTTGATGAAGTTGACGCTGCCCTTGATGAGGCTAACTCGCAACGTTTCGCGGCGATCCTCGAACAACTGGCCCATAAAACCCAGTTCATCACCATCACCCACAACCGGGCAACCATGGAAAAGGCGTCGATTCTCTACGGCGTCACCATGGGCGATGATGGTGTTTCCCAACTGTTGTCGGTCAAAATGGACCAAGTTGAGGACATCATCCGCAACTACGGGAACCGCTGATGCGCAGATACGCAACACCGCCCGGGGAACGGGCGGCGTGGTTTGGTTGTATTACGAAACCTTGTACTTGTGCCCTTGGGGGACGATGGTAATCCAGATTTGACCGCGGACAAACTGGACTTCTTTTCCGTCGGTCGTCTTTAGGACCGTGCGGGCCCGCGTCGACGGTTTCGACCAAGTGACGCGGATGACTTTTCCATTCTGCAAAAGATAGCCCGTGCCCTTGCCGGTCACTTTAATGTCCAGCCGACCTTTTCGGTCGAGAACTTTTTCCTTCGGGACATTCAGGATCACGACGTTTTTCGTCGTCACCTGCTGTTTCGTATTCCGATCAGTCTGCTTGGCTCCGCCAGTGAAACGATTGTAGACGTTCTTCTTGCGATCATAGCGGTACTCAACGACGTACTTCTTGCCGTAGCCGAGATCAATCGTGGCGCCGTGGGTGCCACCCGGGCGTTGCGCCAGAGCAAGTTCATCCGTGAACTTCCACGATTGGTAGAGGGGTTTGACTTTGGCAATCTTCGTGTGGCCAATGGCGTCCCAGAGTTTCGCCATGTTCGTGTACAAACCGTGAACGCCGCCGCCATTCGCGCGGTAGAAGTATTTCGCGAACGTGCCCTTGATGCCTTCAATATTCGGCATTCGCAGTTGCGTGAGGAGTTTCAAACCGTCCGGACTACCGCCAGCGTGAGCCATGGCCGCATTATACTCGGCTGCTTCCTGAACGAAGTACGGCCGGGTCGACCGGACTGGACCGATACTCGGCACGGTCGTATCAGCAAAGATCGCCATGAAGCGCGGGATACCGCCTTCGGCTAGCGTTTCGTAGACAACTGATGCTTTCGCCAAACCAGATTGCGGACGAGCCGACGTATGGTTGTCGATCATGATGGCGATTGGCCACGTGTTCGCGACCGATTGCTTCACGTATACGCCATCGAGTTTCCGTTGGGTCAGCGGCCCGGTCGCTTTTGGCGGCGGGTAGACTTTCACTTTCGGTGCAGGTTTCGCTTTCGCCTTGGTAGCGGCATAGCTTGGCACGACAAATCCGCCACAGCCGATCACGGTAGCCAAGAACAGATACAAAAATTTTCGCGTCATGTGGGTTGTGGTGTTTGTTTTACGAACAGGGGTAGTATAGCACAATAACGGACTTTTTTCAAGTTCGGAGGTGGAGTGCGTCTTACTCGACGATGTCGCCGGCCGTCACGCGCAGCACCTCTTCGATGCTCGTCAAACCCTGCTTCACCTTCTCGATGCCATCCTGGCGGAGCGTCCGCATACCTAATTTCTGCGTCGCGTAGTGGGCGATGTCTTGCGAACTGGCCCGGTCGGTGATCATTGCCCGGATGGTTTTTTCCGGAGCCAACAGTTCAAAGATACCAGTCCGACCGATGTAGCCCGTGTACCCACAGACTTCACAACCAACGCCCTTCTTGAAGGTCAGTTGTCCCTCTTTACCTAAGCCGAGCTCAGCTTTCAGGGTAGGTGACACGTCGTAGCTTTCAGCGCAGGTGGTACAGAGCAGGCGGACGAGTCGCTGGGCCAGGACGCCGACCGTCGCCGAAGCGATCAGGACTGGCTCAACGTTCATATCAACGAGGCGGTTAATCGCGCCGGCCGAATCGTTCGTGTGCAGCGTCGTCAGGACTAGGTGACCAGTGAGCGCGGCCCGAACGGAGATACTGGCTGTTTCTGCATCGCGGACTTCACCGACGAGGATGACGTCCGGATCTTGACGGAGGAGCGATCGTAAGCCAGCCGCAAAATCGAGGCCCGCTTCCGGGTCGACCTGTGTTTGTCGGATGAGGGGAAGCTGGTACTCTACCGGGTCTTCGAGGGTAGCGATATCCTTATCCGGGGTATTGATCGTATTGAGTGTCGAATACAGCGTCGTGGTCTTCCCTGAACCATTCGGCCCGGTCACGAAGATGATGCCGTACGGCTGATGGATCATGTCGGTGTACTGCTTGAGCGTATCCGGTGCGAAACCGAGTGACGGAAGGCCGAGCAGGATATTCGTCTTGTTGAGGATGCGAAGTTCGACGTTTTCGCCGTACATCGTCGGGAACGTCGAAACGCGGACGTCGAGTTGCTTATTGTCCGTCGCTAACTGAAATCGGCCGTCCTGCGGCTTTCGTCGTTCGGCGATATCCAGGTTCGATAATACCTTAATACGAGCCACCAACGGTTCGTGGAGGCTAATCGGGTGCGTTTCAACTTCACGCAGCACGCCGTCAATGCGAAAACGAATCCGAATCTTGTCCTCCTCAGGTTCGATGTGGACGTCAGAGGCGTTGTTGATGACCGCCAGCCGTACCAAGTTGGTGACGAGCTTGACGATAATACCTTCCGATTGTTCCGGTTGGTTTTGGTGGGCCATGACCGACTCATTGTACCATTTTTACCCGTCATGGTCAATCGCCGTCATGATGACACTGCCTGGATTGACACCTCCCAGCGTGCGTGGTATTGTCCGTCTGCTGCTGAAACCTTTTTTCTCATTAGTTTTCTCGTATGGTTGTCCTCCGCTTGCATCGCGTCGGTAAAAAGAATCATCCCACGTTCCGGGTCATCGTTTCAGATAAACGCAAAGACACGCACGGGACGTATCTCGAACAGTTGGGGATCTATGATCCGCACCAGACCCCGACCCGCATCGACCTCAACGCCGATCGGGTGAAGTACTGG
>JACRFO010000045.1 GCA_016217865.1 Candidatus Kerfeldbacteria bacterium
AACGGAGTAACTCCTTCCGTCGGCTACTTCGGTTCGATTTCTAAGGCGAAGTATGTCGCCTTGACTGGTGGCACCACTTCCACAACTTCCACCACTTTACCGGCCGGTTGCACCTCCACCGCGGGGTACAGCTCGACGACCGGAGCTAAGTGTGATGGCGGTACGACTGTCGCTGTCGCTAGTGGTCTCACTGTCGTTGCTGGCACTCAGCCGGCGAACAGCTTGGCCGTTATGAGCGCGACGCGCCTTCCTTTCACCGTCGTGAAGTTTACCGCTTCCGCCGATAAGGATGTAACGATCGACTCGTTGACTGTCGAGCGCACCGGTCTCGCTAACGACGCCGCTTTTGCCGGTGTTGTTCTCACAGATGAGAACGGCAACCAGCTCGGCGTTGCGAAGACCTTGAACTCTCTGCACCAAGCGGTCCTCACCGAGGACTTCGTTGTGAAGGCGGGTCAGACGCGCACGATGACGATCGGCGCGAATCGCATTACTACCGCTACGACTGTTTATTCCGGTCAGGTTGCCTCGTTCTCTCTCGTTTCCGTGGCCGCGAATGCGACCGTGAACGGCACTTTGCCGATCGTCGGCGCTTCGCACACGATCAACGAGTCGCTTACGATGGGCACTGTTACTATGACCCGCGGTTCTATCGACCCGGGCACTGGTGTGACAAAGGAAGTCGGTTCGACCGGCTACACTTTCTCCGCGGTTAAAGTGACTGCTGGCTCGGGTGAGGATGTGATCTTGAAGAGTATTCGCTGGAACCAGACCGGTTCCGCGGGCTCCGGAGATTTTGCAAACTTGAAGATCTATGTTGATGGCGTGGCTTACGATGTTGTCGTCAGCGCCGATGGTAAGTACTACTCTGCCGTTTTCGGTAGCGGTCTTACGATCGCCAAGGGCTTCTCTTCGGAGATCTCCATCAAGGGTGATATCGTCGGTGGCTCCGGCCGCACGATCGATTTCGATATTGCCAAGCGCACCGATGTGAATGTTGTCGGCGCGATGTACGGCTATGGCATAACTCCTCCGACGACTGGATCTGGTTCTGTAACTGTTACTGCCACCAGCGCTTCCTCATTTACCAATTCCGAGGATCCGTGGTTTGCCGCGGCTCGCGTGACGCTTTCCGCCGGCACGATGACTGTTTCGACCTCGAACACCGTTGCCGCGCAGATCATTGCGGTTATCTTGGGCGTTCAGCCGCTCGCCGCTTTCACCGCCGATGTGAAGGGCGAGGCGATCTCGGTTTCCAAGATTGCGTTCAACGTTACGATCGGTAACCTGACCGCTTCTTCCGAGACCGTCGCCGACATCACGAACGCCACGCTCTATGACGAGAATGGCAAAGTAGTTGCCGGTCCGGTTGATGGTACCGCGACCGAAGGGAACTCGGGCGGTGCGACTGGCACTTCCCATGGTGAAATTATCTTCTCCGACTCTGTAACTTTCCCGACGGGTCTTCACACCTATACCTTGAATGGTAAGATCGGTACGAACTTTGACACGAACGATACGATCACCGCTTCTACTACGCCGCGCAACTTTACGAGCGCGACTGGTCAGACGACCAACACTTCGATCAACATTGATCCGAACTCGGTCTTGACCTTCCCGGCGATGACGGTGAAGGCGGGAGCGCTCACGATCAGTGTTTCGACCGTTCCGATCGCGCAGACCGTGATCGCGAACCAGTCGCAGTTCACCTTCGCGAACTACATTCTTGATGCTACGGCATCCGGTGAGGATGTGCGTCTCACGAGCATTCCGCTCGAGTACAACTCGGCGAGCCCGACGAACCTTACGAACTGTAAGCTTTACGACGGTTCGACCGCGGTAACAACCGGCTCGAACACCAAGAGCCCGTCGGCCGCCGCTTCTTCTTCGAACTTCACCTTCGATGGCAACGGTCTTACCGTGTCGAAGGGCACCTCCAAGACTATCGCCCTGAAGTGTGATGTTTCGGGAAGCGTGAGCGCGAACACGGTCTTCTACTGGGGTATCAACAGCACCTCCGCCAACTCCACCAATATGACGAGCGTTTCCGGCCTCACTAGTGGCCAGACAATTGCTCAGTCGGTCAATGGTGCTATTGGTCAGGCGATGACCGCCCAGACCGGTGGTTCGATGACCGCTCAACTTGAAACCGGTGTTCCTTACGCCCTCGTCAATTCTGGTTCGACCGGTGTGACTTTGGCGAAGATTCGCTTTACCGCTACGAATGAGGATGTCGACCTCAAGCAGATTGCCTTGAAGCTTTCTGGTGTTGCGTCCAACACCCCGATTGATCTCGTTGATCGCAAGGTGAGCTTGTACGCCGATTCTACGTATATTGGTTCCGCGACCTTCCCGACTGCGGATAATGCTACTTCAAGCGCGATCACTTCCGGTACGTTCCGAATTCCGGCGAATAGCTACAAGATCCTCACCATCAAGGGTGACATCGCGGCGATTAGCAGTGGATCCGGTCCGCTTACCGCCTCTGGTGATCTCTTGGCTGTGGATTACGATGGTGCCAACAATGGTCTGAACGGCAACTATGGTACCGGTGTTTCTTCCGGCACTACTGTTACCCCGACCTCAGCGAGCACCGCCTCCAATGGCGTGCGTATCGTGAAGTCGTATCCGACCTTTGCCCTGCCAACAAAATCCAACAACTGCACCCTCACCACCTGTACCTTGCCGTCCAGCGACACCGTTGGCATGGAGATGTACAGGTTTAGCATAACGGCCAGTTCGAACGGACCAGTCGGTATCTACAAGCTCGTGCTTAATGTGGCTACCTCTTCGGCTTCCGCTGTAACTGGTACGACGACTATGACCAATCTAAAGGTTATTGGCTACACCGATAGTGGCTATACCACGAAGGTTGATGGCTACACCGATGGATTGCTCAAGTCGCTTGCCACCATCAACAGTGGCGACAATGATGTTGTGTTGCTCTCGGTACTTAACATTCCGGCCTCAGCCACCAGGTACTTCAAAGTAACTGGTGATCTGGATATGACCCAGGGCTCTGGGACATATGCCGGCTCGGTTACTACCAAGCTCGGTGGCGATGCCGCTTATCCGGTGAATGCCATAACTCTTATGGATCAAGCCACTGGCACTGACGGCGATACCAACGACAACTTCATCTGGTCTCCGGTATCCACGAACACTAGCGCTCTTGCCGCTAGCACCGATCTGGACTGGACCAACGGCTATTATGTGTCTGGTTTGCCGACAGACTACTTAGAGGCCTCTATAGTTTCTAGGTAACACGAACTAACATAACCATCTTGTGACCCTGCTTTATCCTATCGCTCCCATCCC
>JACRFO010000005.1 GCA_016217865.1 Candidatus Kerfeldbacteria bacterium
CTCGGTTCGATCCCAGTGATTATCCCGGTCCATCGCGTAGTATCGTCCGGCGATTGTTGCGATCATACCGACACCGATCTGTTGGGCTTTGTGTTGGAGTTTGCCGATGAATTCCAGTCCACTGTTGTACGGACTGTCGCGCCCGTCGAGAATCGCGTGGATGTACACCTCGGTCAGGTGTTGCTGTTGAAAGAATTCGAGCAGGGCGAAGGCGTGTTCATCAAAACTATGGACACCGGCCGAACTGAACATGCCCACGAGGTGTAGGCGGCTGTGGTGTTCTTTGACGTTAGCGACGGCTTGCTGTAAGGCTGGGTTCGTGAAGAAGGATCCGTCAACAATGGCGCGCGTGATCCGAGGAAGGTCTTGGTAGATGATGCGCCCTGAACCAATCGACAAGTGCCCAACTTCAGAATTCCCCATTTCCCCCCATGGTAAACCAACCGAGTCACCGGCCGCTTGGAGCGTCATCGTCGGGTACTGTTCCATCAGCCGGTCAATATTCGGCGTCTTCGCGAGGGCGATGGCGTTACCCCGAGATGGCGGCGCCACACCGAAGCCATCAATAACGATCAAGACCGCCGGTTGTCGTTTCGGAGTACTCATGCCTGGACGAGGTTGTGACCAGTCATTTCCGGAGGGATAGGGTGGCCGAGGAGCGCCAGGAGTGTTGGCGCGACGTCACCGAGCGCGCCGGGACGTAAGTGGAGCCCGACGACGGTCTTCCCCACTAAGAAGAGTGGAACGGGAAAGGTCGAATGTTCGGTATCAACTTCACCCGTACCGAGGTTTTTCATTTCTTCGAGATTACCGTGATCCCCGGTCACCGCCAGGAGGCCATCGGCGGCGAGGACGGCTTCGGCTAAACGTCCCAGACATGCATCAGTGAATTCCATCGCGGCAATACCAGCAGCGAGATTGCCGGTGTGCGCGACCATGTCGGTATTGGCATAGTTGAGCACGATCACATCGTACAACCGCCGCTGAATCACCTCGACCACGCGATCAGTAATTTCCTTGCTGCTCATCGCTGGCGTCAAGTCATACGTCGCCACCGTTGGCGAGGCCACCATCTCACGGTCTTCACCACCAACCGGACTGGCGTATCCCCCATTGAAGAAGTACGTCACATGGGCATACTTCTCGCTTTCCGCGATATACAGTTGTCGCTTGTCCTTCAAGGCAATCGGAAACGTGCCTGGAAGCTCCACCGCTGGGTAGGCCGTCAAGATGCTGTCGAGGTCCGGTCCGAAATCTGTCATCGCTACAAAGGTCAGGCCCTCCACGAGGCGAGATCGGTGAAACGGTTTGGTTGGCGCGTTCTGCTGTTCAAAGTTCGGCTGCACGAATGCTTTCGTTAATTGTCGTGCTCGATCCGACCGGAGGTTGAAAAAGATGATCGCGTCATGATCGTTCATCCCGCGGTAATTGCCGATCACCGTTGGCTCAATAAATTCATCGCTCTCGCCACGGTTGTAGGCTTGCGTAATAGCTTCTTTCGGATCAGCGACATGGTGGCTGGCTTGGCCTTGCACAATCGCCTGGTACGCCGCCTCGGTCCGACTCCAGTTCTTGTTGCGGTCCATGGCATAGACTCGGCCCATGACGGTTGCGACCGTGGCATTCCCGAAGTGCGGAAAGAACTTATTCATGATGTCGCGGGCGAAGTATCGCGGGGAGTCACGGCCATCAGTGAAGAGGTGTAACTTTACGTTCGGCAAGCGGTGATTATGGGCCAGCAGGAGGAGCGCGAGGAGGTGGTCGGGATTCGAGTGGGCGCTTTGCGTGTTACCAAACATCCCCATCAGGTGGAGCGTCGAGTGATGCTTCTGCACATGGTGGATCGCCGCCAAGAACGCCGGATTACGAAAGAATGTCCCTTCGTTAATACTCTGGGAAATACGACTGTCGTCTTGGGCCACCACTCGTCCAGCCCCGAGGTTCATGTGACCGGCTTCGGAATTGCCATCTTGACCATCGGCTAGCCCAACCGCCAAACCACTGGATTGGAGTTCTGTGTGCGGGTACATCCGCCGCCAACCATTCAGCACCGGCGTACGAGCCTGGGTAACTGCGTTACTGGGCGAATCCGGTGCGATACCCCAACCATCGAGTATGGCTAGTACGAGCGGACCAGGAATACTCATGCGCGCAACGTTTCTTCAATTTCGAGGAGCCGATTGTACTTCGCGACCCGTTCGCCCCGAGCCGGCGCACCAGCCTTCAAGAAGGGTGCACCAAACGCAAAAGCTAAGTCAGCGATGAAGGTATCAAGCGTCTCACCGGAACGGTGGGAGACGATGACCGTGTACTTATCGTCTTGCGCTTTCAGGATTGTCTCGATCGTTTCCGTCAACGTTCCGATCTGATTCGGCTTGATCAGCACCGCATTAGCTGCGCCGGCCTTCACTCCCCGCTCGAGCCGATTGTGATTCGTGACGAAGAGATCATCACCGACTACCATCACGCGTGAGCCAAGTTTCTTCGTCATCGCCGCCCAGCCTTCCCAGTCATCCTCGGCGAGTGGATCCTCGATCGACAAGAGTTGATAGCGGTCCAGCCATTCCTCAAGAATCCCGGTCATGCCGACGCTCGTTAGGCCTTTGGCTTGCGAGCCAAACTGGTACCGGTTGGTCGCGGCATCGAAAAACGTACTGGCCGCAAAGTCCAGAGCTAACCCAATATCAGTTGGGATCGTGTAGCCAGCCGTTTGTACAGCGGTCTGCAACAGGTCGAGAGCGTCCGTATCTTCCCGTAGGGATGGCGCATAGCCGCCCTCGTCGCCTAACAAGCTCGAGAGTTTTCGTTTCTTCAGTTCTTGACCGAGGGTGTGGTAGACGTTAACGCCACGCTCAATCCGTTCACTGACCGTCGAGCCGTCGGGCACGATCATGAATTCCTGAACTTTCACGTTCGTATCGGCATGCTTACCACCGTTGATGATATTCATCATCGGCCGTGGCAGCCGCTCGGCAGACGGTTCGGGCAAATCAAATCCTTGCTGGATGGCCCGGAAGAGCGGTTGACGTTGGAGCGCCGCGTTCGCTCGCATCACCGCCAACGAGACACTCAATATGGCGTTTCCCCCGACCGATGATTTATTGACGGTGCCGTCAAGGTCGATCATCGTCCGGTCAATCGTGCGCTGGTCACGCACATCCAGCCCTTTCAGGGCTTTCACAATTGGTCCGGTCACATTGGCTACAGCCTGCAGAACGCCAGCACCTTGGTACACTTCCGGGTCTTGGTCGCGGAGCTCAAGCGCCTCATGGCTGCCCGTCGATGCACCAGACGGAACAGCGGCCGTTCCGCTGACACCAGTATCAAGGGTAACCGTCGTTTCCAAGGTCGGACGACCGCGTGAGTCAAGAATCTGCCGGCTGGAGAGGTGTTCAATCGTCATCGTCGTACAGGTCAATGATAGGCTACCGCGCTCAAGCCAGGCAGGTGCTTCCCTTCGAGAAACTCCAACATCGCTCCCCCGCCGGTTGAGAGAAAGGTGAACTGGCGATCGGCCCGGGCGCGGTGAATGGCATCCAGTGTTTCACCACCGCCAGCAATACTCCGGCAGCGATGGCGGCCGATGAGACGGGCCAGCGCGGTTGTCCCGCGATCGAATGGCGTTACTTCGTAAACGCCCATTGGCCCATTCCAAACCACCGTCCGCGCTTTGGCAATCACCCGGCCGTAGAGGTCGAGCGTGTCTGGACCGATGTCGAGAATCATCTCGCGGCGTCCAATCCGACCGACTGGACGGACCTGGTGTGGTGCTTGTCGTACGCGCTTCGTAGCGGTTATGACATCGCATGGTATTTTCAACTTGGCGTTCGTGACAGATAACCCGGCAGCCTGTTTCAGGAGTGACGGTTCAGAAAAAGAGGTGCCGATAGCCGTTCCTTCAGCTTGGAGAATCGTGTTAGCCAACGCTCCGCCGAGCAGCACCATGTCGGCCCGTTTGAGGAGCTGCGAAATGAGGTGCAGTTTTGTTGAAATCTTCGCCCCACCGAGGATCGCCACGTACGGTCGGGCTGGTCGCTTCAGCAAGGTTGAGAGCTCGTCGTGCTCACGCTGTAAGAGCAGACCAGCATAGGCGGGAATTTCGCGTGCAACGCCAACGATTGAGGCGTGCGCCCGATGTGAATCAGCGAAGGCATCATTAACCATCAGATCAGCAAAACTGGCCAGGCGTTTGGCCAACCGCGGACTATCATCCTCCTCGCCGGCTTCAAACCGGATGTTTTCCAGTAAGGCGACCTGCCCGGGTCGAAGTGCTTCGACGGCCGCGGTGACCGCGTGGCTATACACCGGCTCACTGATAAATTGAACGGGACGACCGATCAGACGCCGTAGCGTCGGCAGGAGTGGCCGCAGGCTGAATTTGGCCGCCCGACCAGCTGGCCGACCACGGTGGCTAACGAGAATCACCACTGCCCCATGTTTCAGGAGCCAGGTAATCGTTGGGATAGTCGCCTGTAGACGCGTCACATCCCGCGGCCGGCCGGCCGCTGATGTTTCCACGTTGTAGTCAACCCGGACCAGGACGCGTTTGCCTTGAACCTTGACCTTCCGGACATCACGAAGACGCATAGGACTGTAGTATACCACACCACGAAGTTGACTTCGAGGCAACTGTTACTTGGTGTTCTTCAGGTAGACGCGGCCGCCTTGGAACAAGACCCGCCAGGCATCAAACCAAGACAGAATCGAGAGGAAGTATTTCAGGTCTTCGCGCTTCCGCATCAACCAACCGAGAAAACCTATCGCGCGGGTAC
>JACRFO010000047.1 GCA_016217865.1 Candidatus Kerfeldbacteria bacterium
AGTCGATTGCGGCGAATAGGTTTTTGGTAGTTCAGGCATAGGGAAAATGGATCACTGACGGTTCAGGACCCTGCCGGGTGGTACCACCTGATTTGTCACCGCTCGCGGTGACCACTTCCTTCCGAGGGTCTACTAGTCCTCACCGGACGTTCTTCCTCACTGCACGTTTCGGCGACATGACTCCGAAACATCTAACCCCATCGTACGGTTTTTATGCCGGCGCGTCAAGGGTTGACAGACCGACAGAAGGCGCGTAGAGTCGGTCCAGTCCTCGCGAAAGGAGGAGCCCGTGAGTTCCCACCAGCGTCGCCGCGCCACCCACGTCCCCGTTGCTCGGATGCCTAGTGTTTCGGAGGTCTACGCGCTCATTCATCAACTTGGTGAACAGCCCGAAGCAGTCTGCACCATCCCACTCCCCCGTCCCCGCTTCTCCAGCCGTGACGTTTCGCACTGGAGCAGTCTCCTCGATGATCTCTCGGGAATCTGCGGCGTCAACTTCACGACTGTCGTCCGGTCGATGAACTTGGAAAAACGGTGGATCGAAGTTCGCGTCCACGTCCGCCGCACCTAATCCGGTTCCCCAGGAATCGGTTTTTACTTTTGACCCACGAGTTCCCAGTTCGGGTCGGCCTGCAGCCGCGGCCAGGCCGTATAGTCTTTTCGCTGGGCACGGATGGCGCCAGCCATCGCGATCATTACCCCGTTGTCCATACACAGCGACAAGGCTGGCTGGACGTACGTGACACGCGGGAGTGCGGCGACCATCTGTTCGAGGCCAGACCGCAGGTTCGCATTGGCCGCGACGCCGCCACCGAGGATAATGGTCCTTGCTTTCTTCTGGACGGCAGCGCGACGCGTTTTCTCAATCAGTGGTTCAAGGGCCGCCTGTTGGAAGCTCGCGCAGAGATCATTGACGAGCCGTGGCGATCGCGCGTGGTGCTTCTGTGCTTCATAGAGCACAGCCGTTTTTAAGCCCGAGTAACTAAAGTCGAGCGATCCCGCCTTCATCAGCGCGCGCGGAAAGATGAATGCTTGCGGATTACCGCGGCTAGCCCGTCGAGCAATTTCCGGTCCCCCGGGGTACGGTAAACCGAGGATTTTCGCCGTCTTATCAAAGGCTTCGCCAACTGCGTCATCAAGGGTTCGGCCAATCAATCGGTAACGCCCAAATCCGGTGATATGGATGAGTTCCGTGTGACCGCCAGAGACGATGAGCGCAACAGCTGGAAAATGGATCGCGTTGGCGGCGGGCGAAGCCCACGAGCTCACGACGTGGCCTTCAATGTGGTTGACGGCGACCAGCGGCTTTTTGAGGAGGTATCCTAGCGTTCGCGCAGTTTCCACTCCGACCAGTAGTGCGGTGTTCAACCCTGGTCCAGCAGTAACGGCGATAGCATCAATCGCTGACCAGCGCCGCCGGGCCCGAGCTAGCGCTGCCGTGATGGTTGGGAGAATCGTAAGCGCATGTTCGCGGGCGGCAACCTCTGGGACGACCCCGCCATACCGGCGGTGGATGAGAACCTGCGAGGCGGTCACCTGCGACTCAATCGCAAACCGGCCGGATTTGTACCGGACGATGCCGACCGATGTATCATCACACGATGTTTCAATGCCGAGGACGCGCATGAGCGTTATTGTACCGTAGCTTGGTAGGGAAAGTCATCACGGAGCTCCCCGGAGAAGTACATTTCAAACGCCAAGGAACCAAACGTGTATGGCTGACCGGCGATGGTTAGCGTCGAACCACCAACATCCGGCGTGGCTTTCGGAACCGATCGGCCAAAACCGATGTTGTACAATGTCGCGACGATTTCTGGCCGATGGTCAATCGGGAACCCGGCCCGCTGCCACTGGGTGATGTACTGGGCAAGCCCAAACCCGCCGTAGAGATATGAGTAGAGATGATCGCGTTCGTTTGTTAGTCGGCCGAAACGTTCCTTGGCAGGATCAGCTGTCGCGAAGTCGAGTGCATGTTCGCGGGCAGCGCCAAGGTAGTACGACGAATGTGGATCACGAAGGTGGCGCTCGATGTCAATCGCCGCCGCTTCTTTTATCGCCATCACTCCCCACGCGAACTGCGTCGCGTTCCCGAGAATCTGTAGTGGGCGGAAGATTTTTTCAAAGATTTCCCGCTCGGTGAAGTAGAGACGCATCTGTTCAACGAACCCGACGGACATGAGCAACCGTGATTCAACACCAGTCGCAGTGGAGGCGCGGTCAATCGTCGGCCGGTCTTTCTTGAAGGCTGCTTGGACGACTGTCCACTCCTCGCTATTCGCCCATGGGAAGGCGTTTTCCTGATGTACGGCCAAGGTTGATGGCGGCGCGACGTCCGGATTCACAACGCAGGCTTCGAGTGCTGCCGATAATGTTTCGTCACCGCTTCGCAACCGGACCGCGAATACCATTTTCGTAATAACATCATGGACCGCCTGCGCATCGATCGCAGCCTGAATGCGTGCAGCATTTACCGGATAGCTCCGTTCGAGTACTGTGAGTTGGCAACGGTCGATAGCCGCAGCAATACGCGCAGCCGATTCATCCTCACTCTCAACCGATGGGAGGTGGAGCGCTTCGGCTGGAATGGCAGTCAGTGAGGTCGCCTCGGCCAATGCCTGAAAATCCTGATTGTACGGATCAACGGTCCCGGCTACATCAGTAGCATGAAAACGGACAGCGAAGAACCCAATTGCTAGGACAATACCGTAACACATGAGTAACCCACCCACGATTAACTCGGCGCCAATGAGTGTGCGTTTTAATCTGCCTGGGCCGCCAGCATCAGCTCGGACAGCGTGGAGTAAGTTGAGGTGTGGGTGCGGTGGGCGGCGCGACATGGCCTTAGAACCTCTGGCCGTCGGTCAACCAGCCCGCGACGATGAAGAAAAATGCCGCTAAACCCCCGGTCCAGCGCGCCGACCGTTGGAGATCCTTCATGATATCGTCAGGTGGCTGGCTTGCCAGGGTCTGCTTGATGACGTGGCCATCGTCGAAACTGTGGAGGAGACCAGCGAAGAGGCCAATCCGCCAACCACGTTTGCGGATGAGTTGGAACTGTTCTGGATACTTCTCCTTCAATCGCCGGCCGATCTGGTGCTGGTAGAGTCCGTGGACCAGCCCAAAACCCAGCGCGAGCGCCCAGGCGGCGATATTCAGGGTGAGACGGATCGTTGGGGGCATGTGATTACTTATGGCGGCTCTCGTCCTTCGGCAGTCGACCCTGTTTACGCAAACCTTCGCGGACGATCCACTCGATCTGTCCGTTCAACGACCGTAGTTCATCTTCGGCCCAACGCTGCAACGCGTCAAAGGTCCGACGATCGATACGGAGCAGGAACGATTTTTGTTCGTTCTCCGGCACAGGCTAGTCGATTACTGGTAGATAGTCCCAGTATTCACAACTGGCTGCGCATCCCGGTCGCTGGTCAGGACAACGAGGAGGTTCGATACCATCGAAGCCTTGCGCTCTTCGTCGAGATGGACCTTACCGCCTTCTTCGAGCTTGTCGAGGGCCATTTCAACCATGCTGACCGCGCCCTCGACGATTCGCGCCCGAGCGGCGATGATCGCGTTCGCCTGCTGGCGACGGAGCATCGTGCTGGCAATTTCCGGTGCATAGGCCAAGTGGCTGATGCGGGCTTCGATAATTTCAATCCCAGCTTTGCCAAGGCGCTCGTGGAGTTCGTTCTTCAACTTGTCAGCGACCTCATTCGTATTCCCGCGCAGCGATAAATCCCCTTCCTGGTGTGAATCGTACGAGTAGAGCGTGGCCAAGTTACGGATCGCCGCTTCACACTGGACCTGGAGGAAGTTTTCGTAACTATCAACATTGAACAACGCTTCAGCTGTTTCCACGACTCGCCAGACGACGATGGCGGCAATTTCAATCGGGTTGCCATCCTTATCGTTGACCTTGAGGTGGCCACTCTCAAAGTTACGGATTTTCAGCGACGTCCGGCGCTTTAACGCGAATGGATTCATCCACCAGTACCCTGGGGTTTTGACCGAACCAGCGTAACTCCCGAAGACGATACCAATCGCTGCCTCGTTTGGGCTGACCACGAAGAACCCACCCATGCAAAACAATGTTACTGCACCAACGAGCACCGCAATAACCACGAGCGGTACCGATTGCATCGTGTACGTACCAATGTAGAGGACACCAAGACAGGCTAACAGGACAACAATGAAGGCGGCCAGGGTCATGAAGCCTGGGTAGGCGCGAGCCCGATGTTCTTGGATCATAGCGAGGTCTCCTTGTGGATAACTATCATATAGATATCATTATGATATTACACCTGATGAAACTGTCAAGACCGTCACCGCTCGAGACTTGACCAATCGCCCAATTGTACGTATCATCCCGCTGTTTCACGGCCCTATCGTCTAACGGTTAGGACATCGGCTTTTCAAGCCGGTAATCGGGGTTCGATTCCCCGTGGGGCTACCACAAAAATGTATCGAAGCTACGGTTACTGATTCCACCTGATTTGTTGTATCATAGAAGGGAATCGAACGGGCGAGGACGCCTGCCAGTGGCAGACGACCGCAGCCCAGGCCCGAGCCGCATTCAACACGGCAAGGGTCGATCCCCGTGGGGCTACCAATACAACTCTTCCAACATTTGTGTCAGTTGAGCAGGAAGGGCGACAACCGGACAAGCTACGAGAACTGGAAAGTATCGAAACCCCAGTTGAGCTTTTAGCGTATATGAAGGACAACGTCCAGTATGGATTTGTGCGTCGTTCAACGAAAGAGGTGATCGCAAACAATACGGCCGAGACCAGTACGGCCTTTGCCAAAGAGTATTATCTGCAATCCCCCGAGGAGTTGTTAGAGAGTCACCATGGTGTTTGCTGGGATAGCACAGAGCTTGAGAGAAGGTGGTTCGATGACCACGGGTATCATCCCCAAGTCTTCTTTCTGATGTACGCGAAAGAAGGCGGAACGGACCTACCAACGCATACGTTTGTCGCTTTTGAAAAAGACCAAAAATGGTATTGGTTTGAACACGCGTTTGCTGATCAGCGAGGGATACATGAGTACGCCAGTCTCAATGAGCTGCTTGATGATGTGAAACTGAAGCACCACCAGTACGCTGTGAAAAACCGAGGAGCTGCAGACGAAGATTTTAGCCGGTTACGATCGGCCCCATTTGAACAACCGAAGTACGGAGTGAGCGCCCAAGAGTTTGTTGAAGCCGTTCTCAAGCAGAACAAATCTTTAGTTGAGTAACCGAGGGGGGGGGCTTGGCGCGCGTGACCGCCGCGCATCTTGAAGTGAGGGCCAAAATGTGGTACTCTGCGGACATGCCAAAAGCAAAAAAACCAGCCGTCCACGACGAATACTTCGCCCAGTTAGCTGCCGCGACCGATGAACAACGGGAGCGGAGTGGTTGGATTGATGACGAGTATGGCGGGCAGTTGGCCGTTGATGTCTATCAGCTCAAAGACGAGATCGTCATCCGCGCCGCGATTGCCGGAGTGAAGGCGGACGACATCGACATCAGTGTCAACAACGACATGGTGACGATCAAGGGGCGGCGGCAACTCGAAGACGAGGTGGCCGAGTCTGCCTACTTGTACCAAGAGTGCTACTGGGGCGGTTTTTCCCGCACGGTCATCCTCCCGG
Organism: Candidatus Kerfeldbacteria bacterium; assembly: GCA_016217865.1. Lineage (GTDB taxonomy): Bacteria > Patescibacteriota > Patescibacteriia > SBBC01 > CAIJZX01 > CAIJZX01. The sequence goes on from JACRFO010000047.1 coordinate 5,632, forward strand.
TTGAGGTCAACGCCGACAAAGTCAAAGCCAGTCTGAAGAACGGCATTCTCCGTGTCCTCCTCCCGAAGCTCGATCGCCCGAAGGGCGGACCGATAGAAGTTGTTGATGAAGGAGACGAGGCATGATCGTCCAGGTTGTGACGGTTCACCCGAGCGTGACGATCGTCCGCCATGGCGCGCAACAACTCGACATCCCCACCAGCTGGTTCCCGACCACCCCAACCGTCGGCCAGGAATGGGAACTCGACCTCCGTCACCAAACGACCGAGTCTGAACAGCTGGCGACACTGAACTCGTACTTGACTCGTGACTGAAGCCAAGCCGACAACTCCCCGAATACTGTGGCCGCGCTGGGCGTGGTGGATCATTGGCGTTGTTGGTGCGGTTGCCATGATGGCGTCCGGATTGAGTTTTGTCTACGCAGGCGTCGGAACATCGCTGCTCCGTGCGACAACCATTGCGGGACAACCCGTTGGTGGTCTCGATAGCCTGACCGCCACACACCTCTTGGAACAGCGCTGGTCGGCGTTCACGGCCAACGCGTTCTCGTTTCGTGCCAGTGATGCAACCTTTCAGATCAGCGTTACAGACACTGTAGCCAGCGACGATGAGGTCGTCTTAGGGGTGGCTAGCCTCGATATCCCCGCCTCGGTGAACCGAGCCCTCGCGTTCGGCCGGCGGGGTGACTTCTGGCAAAAACTGCGTGAGCGCACGAGTGCGTGGCTCGGCCGCCGCCATGAGTTTGCCGTAGCGGATCTCAACCGTACGCTTTTGGCTGAACAGCTCCACACCGCCTTAGCCGCGAAGGAACAACCAGCAACGAACGCCGGGATTGCTATTGATGCCGGTCAGAACGTCTCGACCACCCCAAGCGCACCAGGTGTAACATTCGGATACGCCCAGGCTGAATTCCAGGCGCGCGACCGCTTTGCCCGCCTCGACCCAACGCCAATCACGATCGCGACTATTCCCGCCCAGCCAGTCATACCCTCATCGCCAACCCTACAAACGGCGGCGGCAACTGGCGTATCGTATCTCCTCGACCGTGCCCCATACACGCTGACGTACGGCGAAAAGTCGTGGACGATCGATCGTGACCATACCGCCGCGCTGGCCGGGTTCTTTCTCAATAATGGTCAGCCCGTCGTTGGATTTGATACGGTGAAGACGAGTACGTACTTGGAAACAGCGGCCAAGGATATCAACGTCACCGCTCAAAACGCTAAGTTTTCTGTGGTCGCTGGCAAGGTCAAAGAATTCCAGCCGAGCGTAGTAGGAGTTAAGGTTGATGCGTTAGCGACAGTGGCGGCGATGAATCAATCCTTACTGGCCGCCCAACAAGTACCTGTAGCCATTGTCACCTCAACCGAGCAGCCTTTGACCGATACTGTCGATACCAACACCCTTGGTATTAGCGAACTCGTGGCTGAAGCCACAACGAATTTCAAGGGCAGCCCAACGAATCGGCGGTTCAACCTCGGCTTCGGTGCCCAGTTGCTCAACGGACTCATGATCCAACCCGGCGAGGAGTTTTCACTAGTGCAAGCACTCGGGAAGATAGACGCTGCCCATGGCTGGAAACCGGAGCTCGTCATCAAAGGTACGAGGATTACCCCAGAGTTCGGTGGCGGCCTCTGCCAAGTCGCAACTACGATGTTCCGCACCGCGCTCAATGCCGGCCTACCGATTACCGAGCGTCACAACCACAGTTTACGGATTAGTTACTACGAACCACCGGTTGGATTGGATGCAACAATTTACGAGCCAAAGCCAGACCTCCGTTTCAAGAATGACTACGACCGCCCACTACTCATCCAAACGCAAGTCGAGGGTAACAACCTGACATTCCGCTTCTATGGCACGAAGGACGGCCGAACCGTCGATCTGCCAACGCCGCGCGTATACAACCAGACGAAAATTCCGGCCACCCAGACGATCATGGTCGATACGCTGAAACCGGGCGAGAAGAAATGCCAAGCGCCGGGCCATCCAGGAGCAGACGCCACTGCTACGTACACGGTCACTAAAGCCGACGGCACGAAAGTGACACAAGTGTTCCAAAGTCACTATCGCGCGCTCGGCGTCGTTTGTCAGGTTGGCAAGCCGGCAGCTAAACCACCGGCGGCTGCCACCAACACCGCTGCCCCGACCAACTCATAAACAAAAAGCTAGCCCCGGCGCGCGTACGCAACCGGGGCTGTTGCCGTTGACGAGAGTCGTCGTCGACGGCGCTGCCGAAGCAGCGGGTAGTGGATCGTCGCCGTGGCCTACCACAGCGTCCAATCACAGTGATGCCGACCGAGGGAGCGATATAACCGCTCGTAGCCGGTTCGCGGGCGCGGCGTGGGCAGAAGCGCCCAACCGATGAGCCAGCCGCCGATGGCGATCAGTCCCTGATACGTCAGGACGATCGATGGCGGACAGACGCCCCAGCCGTCCCAGAGGAAGGAGATGATCGCGACGATCATCAGGACCAGTCCTGGGATGGACTTCAGGAACACGGCGAAGGGCGACATGCTGTCGTGGTAGTACCGTCTGACCATGTTGCTGGTCATGATGCGCCTCCTTGCGCTGGCGGTGAACTGCGAACAACCCCGCGGTGGTCCCTTGGGGGTCCCTCCGAAGTTATTATCGCGCGGTTTGTCTGCCGGCGTATCTGTGGGCAAGAGGAGTATTCTATGGTACGGCGTAGGTACGAAACCCATTCCGACCGTGGAGTATTCCCCATGCTTGTCGTGCCCACAGGTACATCGGCACAAAAGTCGCTGCTGACAGGTAAAGAGCGTGACCCCGGATGCTATCACAGGACCGCGAAACTGTCAAGAGGGGCGGCCTGAAGCGGTTGATTTTTTGGCTAAATCTGGTACACTTTGGCCATGGACGCCCCCGATGAGGCCCGCATTCTGACCAGCCACAGCCAGGGCGAAGACGCCGATCTGGACGTCAATTTGCGGCCGCAAAAACTCACCGACTACGTCGGCCAGCGACAGATCAAAGAGAACCTCCAAGTCTTTCTCGATGCTGCCAAGAAACGGCAGCAACCGCTCGACCATGTCCTGCTCCATGGTGCGCCGGGATTAGGCAAGACAACGTTAGCGCACATTCTCGCGCGGGAAGTGAACGTCAACATCCGCGTCACGTCTGGACCAGCGATTGAACGCCCTGGCGATTTAGCCGCGATTCTCTCGAATCTCGAAGCTGGAGACATTTTGTTCATCGATGAAATCCACCGGCTGAACCGAACTGTTGAGGAAATCCTGTACCCGGCGATGGAAGACTTCCAACTCGACATCGTCATCGGCAAAGGCCCATCAGCCCGCTCGGTTCGTCTCGACCTAAACCACTTCACCCTCATTGGCGCGACGACCCGCTTGAGCCTCCTCTCCTCCCCGCTCCGTGACCGCTTCGGCGTGACCTATCGGCTCGATTTCTACGATGACGAAGAGTTGATCGAAATCCTGAAACGGTCAGCGAAAATCCTCAAAACGACGATCGAACCGAAAGCCGCGGCAACCATAGCAACTCGAGCCAGGAAGACGCCGCGGGTAGCAAACCGCCTCCTCCGCCGCGTCCGCGACTACGCCGAGGTGAAGGGCGACGGAATTATTACGAATACCCTCGCTGAACAAGCCTTAGCTACGCTTGACATTGATCCGCTTGGACTTGATCAAGTCGACCGGAAGATCTTGAAGTACATTATCGAGAAATTCCAAGGTGGCCCAGTCGGCCTCAATACCATCGCGGCGGCCGTGGCTGAAGAGCAGGATACGATTGAGGATATTTACGAACCGTTCCTGCTGCAACTCGGCTTCTTGAGTCGCACCCCCCGCGGTCGGATGGTGACGTCAGCGGCGTACCATCACCTCGGGTATCCGGCTTTGAGCGCGCCGCAATCAACAGCCAAAATGGATCTATGATCGACTTCCCCGCTAGTTGGGTCCAGTACCTCGTCATGGTTCTCGGTGGTCTGCTCTTGCTCTTGAGTCTCCTCTACCTCCAGAACGCCTTCCGCCATGGCGGGAATTCCGGCGCCAACATTCTCACCAGCGGCATTTTCATCGCCGGGATTGTTGTTATCGCCTGGTTTTCTCTTGGCCTACTCCGCGACGTTGATTGGTCGTCGACGTTTACGATTGAATTGCCGGCGGTGAACCCTCATTTCTTTGGATCGTAACGCGATGCACCTGACTGATTTTCCTGGTCGCGAAGCAGAGGAGAAGGTGATGCTCGTCCTGCACCGCCACTGGTTCATTTTCTTGAAGAACATCATCATTCTCGTTTTGGTTGCTGGTGCACCGCTCGTGGTGGCCTGGATCTGGTCGCATATTCGGACCTGGGAATTGGCGCCAAATTCACTCGGCTACGCCCTGGTCGTCTCCGGTGGAGCGCTCTTCTACCTCTTCCTCTGGATCCTCATGTATGGGTACTGGCTTGACTACTACCTCGACTTCTTCATCGTGACGAACAAACGAGTCGTCGACATCGAACAATCCGGTTTGTTTGGCCGGACGGTGGCAGAGGAACGGCTGTACCGAATTCAAGATGTGACGAGCGATACGCAGGGCATCATGGCGACGATGCTCCGGTACGGCAACGTTTATGTCCAAACGGCCGGCAAAAAAGAACGGTTCATCTTTGAGCATGTGGCTAATCCGGAAGATGTCGCCCGGACGATTCTCCACTTGACCGACAAAATCGACGACCGCATGGAACGCCCCGGCGACCCCTCACAGTTTATCGCCGCGGCCGGACAGCAACAATCCAGCGCACCGTTGAGCGCTGACCAGATGCATAAGAACTAACGCTAGGCGAGGAGTTCGGAGTGGCCGGCCAGCGTGATTGCCGCATGAGCGATAGCTCGGCGCTGATTTGGCGTTAATTCGGAAAATAACTTACCGATGAGCGTCATACTCAACCGGTTCAGCCAACGCACCCCTTTGGCTGGCCAAGCGGGGTGCTCGCCGGTGACAATTTCATTGGTAAACGACTGGGCATCAGCCAAGAGCTGTGCGAACTCTGGTGAGTGGCAATCTGGAACATGAATATCCTGGCGGAGGATGCCGTCTTGAGTCAGCTGAACGACTACGGCAGCATCAGCGGCGGGAACCGCATGTGGAACCGTGATCGAATCGGAGAAGTTTGCAGGAGCCTCGTTTGACTGATCGTGGATGCTCATCGAGTAGTTGTCATGCGTGACTGAACAAACAGGCGGTGTCATGCAATCGGCACCGGAGAACAACTGATGTGAATTCCACCAAACTCCGGTATCGTACCACGACACGACCGCTTTGTCAACGCGTCATCCATGATTTTTTCTTCCACCCTCTTGATTGACGCGCAGAGTATTTCGTGGTACAGTCATGTAGATTTTTTCTGCCAATGTCACTCGCTCGCGCAGTCGGCCGTAACACCATCATTCAATTTGTCGGCAAGGTTGTCGGCACGATTCTTGGGTTCCTGACGAGTATCCTCATTCTCCGTTACCTCCATCCGGAAGGCAACGGTTCGTACACGACGGCAATGGCGTACCTCGGGTTCTTTTCAGTTATCGCCGACCTCGGCCTCTACCTCATTCTCATCCGTGACTTGAATAAACCAGGCGCCGATCAAGAGCGTATCGTCGGAAATCTCCTCGCGCTTCGCTGGGTCTCGGCACTAGTGATTCTCGGCCTCGCGGCGGCGCTCGTGTTTGCTTTTGATTTCAGCGGCGCGGAAAAAGTCGCGGTGCTGATCGGTACACTCTCGTTTATTGCGGTGGCAGCTTCACAACTCCTCGTCGGCGTGTTTCAATCCCGGCTCGCCATGACTGCCGTGACGGTCGCCGAACTGATCGGTCGGGCGGTGCTCCTCGTGGCGACGTGGTGGGCCGTTGAACGCGAACTCGGTCTCTATGGGATCATGGCTGCTGTCGTGGTGGGGAGCATCATCAACTTTCTCATCATTTGGTTCTCCGCCCGGCGGTTTATCCAACTCCGGCTGCGCTTTGACTGGGCGTATTGGCGGACCACACTGCATGATACCCTGCCTGTGGCGATCTCCATCGTGCTGAACCTCATCTACTTTCGAGCAGATACGATCATTCTCCGTGTTTTTCAAGGGCCGTACGATGTTGGGCTCTACGGCGCGGCTTATAAAATCTTGGAAATTCTCAACACGTTCCCAATCATGTTCGTTGGTTTGCTCCTCCCGGCTCTGGGCGCCGCTTTCGCGGCGAATAATCCCGATCGGTTCCGTCACATTTTCCAAAAAGGGTTTGATTTGTTGTTGATGGCCGCCATTCCACTCGTCGTCGGTGGTGCGATCTTAGCCGAACCACTCCTGGTATTCATGGGCCACCGTGAGTACGCGCCAGCTGCTCCAGTACTGCGCTTACTCTTAGTGGCGGTCGGGGCGCTGTTCATGGGTTCGCTGTCCGGGCACGTCGTCACGATCATCAACCGTCAGCGCCAGATGGTCTGGGCCTACCTATCGGTGGCGGTCATTGGTCTGGTCGTCTACTTTTCCCTCATTCCGCGCTTCTCTCTCTACGGCGCGGCCGTTGGGACCATTGCCACCGAATCGCTAACTGCCATCATTGGCTACATCCTCATTACTCGAGTGATGCGGTTCCGATTGCGCCTCGCGGCGCTGTGGCCGACGGCGCTCGCGACTGGAGTAATGGCTGCCGCGCTCTGGCTGACGCGGACACAGAGCTTGTTCTTGATGCTGGGCGTCGGGGTGATTGCCTACAGCCTCGTCTTGTTCGCAACTAAAGCCGTTTCGTTCAGCCTTGTACGTGAATTACTCGGCCAAGAGCCAACCCCAGTCGCTCGATTACCTGAAGAGTAATGCATGGAGACACGGCACACGATTTCGGCCATGATTCCGACCCTCAACCGCCCAGCTGCTGTGGTTGATGTGGTTCGTGACCTGTTGCGGCAGGATGTACTACCGCAGGACATTGTTATTGTTGATCAGAGCGAGACCGTCAACCACGAGTTGGAACAGATGGCCAAGGTTTCACCAATTGTGAAGGTCATCCGCACGACCATTCGCGGCACTTGCCACGCCCGCAACCTTGGTATCGCGGCTGCCACAGGTGATATCGTTGTTTTTCTTGATGATGATGTTCGGCTCACCCAACCCAGTTTTTTGCGCCACCACCTTTCGGCATACGCTGATGAAACCATCGGCGGCGTTGGCGGCCGGGTCTTGGACAAGAATACCGCACTCAACCGAGAACAAACTGGACGTGTCTGCACAGTCACTCGTACCGGGCGCATTTTCGCAAATGCCAGTAGCACCGTTCGTCAGGACATCAATGCCCCACGCGGCGGGAATATGTCATTCCGACGGCCGGCGATCATCGAAGCCGGGCCATTCGATGAGGCTTTTCGCGGGAACGCCATGCGCGAGGAGACAGACTTTTCGCTACGGGTTGTTCAGCACGGCTGGCGCATCCTCTACGAACCTGCCGCCGAAGTGCTGCACCTCGGACTGGCCGGAGGGTCGCGGTCAGCCGACCGGATTACCTGGTATCGCGACTTCTTCTTCAATGAAAGTTACTTCTTTCTGAAACACTTCTCTCGTTGGTATCTCCCACTCCTTCTCGGACGCAAGCTCCGACCGATCTTCGCGTGTGCGTTCTACTACGGCCGCGGCCGGTGGTCGGCAATTCGCGCGCCCTGGCAGTCGTTTGCTGATGCTTGGCGCCTGACCCATCAACGCGCATGAGCATGATCCAGCGCCACACACTCCAACGCTTCGGATGGCCGTTCGGCGGTGCCATTGCCATGCTCGTGGTCGGCTGGCTCATCGGCAGCCACTTGGTTATCGGCACCGTCGCTGTCGCCGCGATCGTCCTCGGGATCATCGTGGCTCTGAAACCAGAAGCTGTGTTCATCGTCAGTCTCCTCACCATTGTAGCCGGGCAGCTCATTCGTCTACCCATCGCTGGTGGCGACAGCAGCATCTTACCAAACGACGTGATCTTACCCGTGCTGTTCATCGTTTGGACGTGGCGTCGATTGATGAGTAGGCGCTGGTCACTACCGCGCCACAGCCTGACCGTCCCGATCACAACCGTCATCGTCGTTATGGCAGTCTCCTTGCTGGTCAATGTCCCGAAGTACGCCGGTCATGAGCTCGTGTCGGGGGCGCTGTACTTCTTCCGCTGGCTTGAGTACCTCACAATCTTTTGGATGGGGCTCGATTTCTTCCGAACCCGGGAACGATCCGCCTCGTATCTCCAATTGATGACCTGGACCGGAGTCGCACTCGCTGTTCTCGGCTTCATCCAGCTTCGACTTTTCCCCGATTTCTCATTCATGGTGCCCCAGGGCTGGGACCCACATGTCGGCCGACTGCTGTCGACTTGGTTTGACCCGAATTTTCTCGGCGGATATCTCGCCCTGCTCACGACAATTGCATTTACAATCGCTCTTTCGCGTGGGTGGTGGGCTGGGCGCTGGTGGTGGGCAGCTGTCTTCGTGATGACTGTCGCGATAATCCTGACCTTCTCGCGGAGCGGATATGTTGGCTTGGTCGCCGGTGTTGGAATCGTCACCGCCTTCCGATCCCGGGCGTTACTCTTCGTTGGCCTCCTGGCTGGTATTTGTCTCGTACTGTTTGTTCCCCGCATTCAGGAACGCGTCATCGGCGTGCGCACCATCGACGAAACTGCCCAACTACGCCTCGTCTCGTACCGCAATGCGTTGGAGGTCATTCGTGATCATCCAGTCATCGGGGTCGGGTACAATCTCTACAAGTACACCCAGGTCCAATACGGGTTTCTCGATGACACAAAAGAACA
>JACRFO010000046.1 GCA_016217865.1 Candidatus Kerfeldbacteria bacterium
AAGGCGAAGGCAGCTACCACGCCGGCAATTTTGGAACGAGACAGTTCGTACGTCAGGAAGTAGATGCCAACGACCGGGATGATGCCGGAGATGAACGGCCCAGCCCACAGGAACAGATCATACAGGTTACCACCGACGAGCCGGTGTAATACGCCCATGATGACCGGTGTTACCCACAACGGCGTACCAATCCCCGACCAACCATGGAGGAGAAACTCTTGTGTCCGCAATCCCCAGAAGAACACGTCAATCTCACCGATGCTGCTGTCGCGTAGCGGTTGCGCCAAGCGGACCACCAGCCCTATACCAATCACCGCCAGGAGGGTGACAATGGTGACGACGCGGGATCGCCACCGGTTGATGGAAGTGGGATTAAGCGGCGTCATAGAGTGTTTCATACCGGGGCACTACCGCGGACCAACTGAAGGATTCAATACGACGACGAGCCGAACGGATAACTGACTGACGGTACGGTTCATCATCGAGATACCGGATGATGCCACTCGCGACCGCGTCTGCCCGACCGAGTGGGACCAGCTGGCCATGGTGTCCATCTGGAATGAGCTCAGTCAAACAGGGAATATCCGTGGCGACAACCGGCACGCCATACGCCATGGCCTCCATTACCACTCCGGGTAATCCCTCGCCATAGGAGGGCAAGATGAGGACGTCAGCCGCTGTATAGTACGTCTCGATCTGACTTGATCGGCCGACAAATGTAACGGTGTCTTGCAGTCCAAGCTGGCGCGCCAGTTCCTCCATCTGTTGGCGCTCCGGACCGTCTCCGACGATTGTCAGGGTGTACGATCGACCAGCCACCCCTAAAATAGCCATCGCTTGCAGCAGTACAGCAACGCCTTTGCGTGCGTTGATGATGCCAATGAACAACAAGGCAGCTGGCGCATCGGCTATTCGCGTACGCGGCCGAAACTCTGGGGGGTGAATGCCAGTCGGTAGAATAGTGAACTTGCTTCCAAGCCAGGCCTGGCGAGCAAACGGCAACAGCTGGGCACTGTACAACGTCCTGGCATCCACCAGGCGGAAGAGCCAAGAACATATCAGGCGATGATACCAGACCATCAGCGGATCAATGATCGAGTCGAAGCGAAAGGAGAAACCGGGAATCGTATCGAGGGTGACAATAACCTTCGTCGGCGATCGACGCAATTTCGCGAAGATGATCGGCAGTACCGCTACCAGGTAGTACGGGGCCCAAATCTGCAAGACATCGTATTCTCGAACGGCGGCCCATAGGCGTTTGATCGCGGTCCAGGAAGGCAGGGACCACAGCACGCGCCGGATCTCCACGCTCGGTAGTTCGACGACGCGAATCGATGCAGATTCGTAATGGCTTGGCGCCCAATGACGCTGCGCGGTCGCGGGGGTGAGAATCGTCACCTCATGCCCGCGGGATTGCAAGACCGACGCCAGTTCGGCAATCGGCCGGCGCATTAAGACTGTCGGGTTTAACAAGCCGATGGTCATGTCGCGCGCTACGGCTTGTCTTGACGAATCGCGAGCGAACGGACCAGCTGTTCAAGTTTGCGTTCCGTCCGCCGGAGGAGGACGTAGTTGCGGAAGGTCACGCCGAAGAGAATAACGATTCCGCCGACCACGAGCAGGTCAAATGCCCGGGAAATGCTGAAGGTATCGAGAATGAACTTGACGCTCGACGGGAAGATAACGACCACGAACAAACCCGTCCAAATGATTTGCCAGAAAATGAATTCTGTCAGCGCAAACTCCCCGCGGCGAAAGTGGAGGAAGGAAAAATACGTCATCCAGACCACGAAGACCATCGCCAGTATTTGTATACCGATCATAGAAACCTCCAGGCAATCATATTCATAAAGATTCGCACACCGTCAATGACAGTCGTGCCCTTGTACTTATCGTGGTAAATCGTCGAAATTGGCACCTCGACGTGTGCAATTTTCTGCTTGCCAACATTCACAATCATTTCCGTTTCAACCGAGTAGCGGGACGAAGTCCACGCGATCCGCTCATAGATTGCTAACCGCAAGGCGCGGTAACCAGACTGCGTATCCGTGACGTGGACGTGAAACAACAGGCTAACCATTTTCGTCAGGACAATATTCCCTACCCGAGCAACGAGCGGCATTCCGGAATGGAAGGAGCGGACGCCGAAGGTAATGTCAGCTCGCTGCTGCTGGAGTGGTGCGATCAGGTCAGGTATTTCCGCGGGATTGTGCTGGCCGTCAGCATCAAGGAGAACAGCAATAGTAAAACCGGCCTGGGTGGCCCACTGCAAGCCCGTTGTGAGCGCCGCGCCTTTACCGAGATTCACGCTGTGCCGAAGCACGGTTAAGCCCTCGAGCGTTGGCAAGTGCGCCGCTAGTGGTTCGCGTGAGCCGTCATCAATGACCACGACAGCGTCGACCAACGGCCGAGCTTGTTCGACAGTCTGACGGAGTCGGGTGTACTCGTTGAAGGCGGGAATAATCGCAACAACCCCTTGCCCACCAACTGGGGGTTGGTCAGACGTTTCGGCCATACCCAAAAGTGTTCACATCAACGTCCCGTAGTCCGCGCATGTAGTCGATCGTTCGACGCAATCCTTCTTCAAGTGGTACGACCGGGAACCACCCGAGACTTTCCCTGGCTTGGCGGATGCTGGGCGTGGCTTGCTTACTGTTGTACTCCATCGCCGGTTCGAAACGCAGAACAGATTTGGCGCCAATGACATTGAGGATGTGTTGGGCGATGTCAGCGACGGTATGCTCTTCCGGATTACCGATGTTGAGCGGTCCCTGTTCGCGCGACTGCATCATCCGCGTTACGCCTTCTAATGCATCCGAGACGAAGCAATACGTACTGATATCTTCACGCTTTCCATAAATGGTGATCGGCTCGTTGCGAATGGCGGAATTGATGAACGCGGGAATCATCCGGCCGTCATCGAGACGCATGCGTGGACCATAGGTGTTGAAGAGGCGGACAATTTTCGCGTCAAGTTGGTACCGCTGACGGTACGCGACCGTCAAAGCTTCGGCGAATCGTTTCCCCTCTTGATACGGTGACCGTACACCGACCGGGTCGACGTATCCAAAGTAATTTTCTGGAAACGGCGTCTGCTGGACGGGCGCCCCGTAAATCGAACCACTCGAGAGCAGGAGGAACTTAGCACTATGCTGGTGGGCCATCTCCAACATATTGCGCGTGCCGACGGCATTCGCCAGTAGCGTCTCGATCGTCATCTTGGTGTAGTCTTTCGGTGACGATGGCGAAGCCAGGTGGTAAATTTCCTGAATCCCCTGAAACGGTACTTGAAAAGCTTTCAATTCCTTCAGTGAGGTCAGGTCTATCGGTTGGGTGATATCGTGCCGGACGAACTCGAAGTTCGGATTCGGGAGGAGGTGGTGGATATTCTCCTCTTGACCAGTACTGAAATTGTCGATGCAGATAACCTGATGATGCTTCACGAGGACATCGCACAAATGCGAACCCAAAAAACCAGCCCCGCCGGTGACGACGATGTTCTTCTTATCGAAGGCTGCGCGTGAAACGGTCATAGTGGTGTTCGAAGTGAGCGATAATCTCCACGCCAACGGTGGAAATGAATCGTCAAGAGTTCGTAGAGCGTTGTGAAGTAGTCTAGCGGTCGGACTTTCGAGCGGTCATCGTTGTTCCAGACGACGGGCACTTCGACGATTCTCCAGGCCGCGCGCCGAGCCAAGTAGATGTCTTCGAAGTCGTATCCCCATCGGTTATTCTGCTGGAGGCTGAAGACCCGCATCGTCCGTTGATGCCAGAGTTTGAACCCGCACTGTGTGTCTTTGATCCCGGGAGCGACGAGGAGTTGGATACCCAGGTTGCCGAGCTGGCCTAGCCAGACTTTCCATCGTGCTTGGTACTTACCGATTTTTGCGCCAGCTGCACGCCGTGAACCAAGGATGACATCAGCTCGGTCGCGGTAGCTCAAGAGGTGGTCCAATTCGGTAATGGGGGTGGAGAGATCAGCGTCACAGAGGTATCGCCACTCGCCACGGGCGGCTAGCATACCGGTTCGAACAGCTGCGCCTTTCCCTCGGTTCTGCTCATGCCGGATGACCCGTACAGTCGGATCAACGGCCCGGGCTGCATCGGCGGTTCCATCACTCGAACCATCATCTACGACGATGATTTCAACGTTCCAGGGGCGGCTCGTCAGGAACGTGCGTATCTGACGCAGGGACGCAGGCAACCGTTCAGTCTCGTTGTACGCCGGGATGATGATCGACAGATCCATGGCAGGTCGGGACGCTAAAACAGGTGAAACTACCTACTTACTATACTGAAAAAGGGCTATCCTGGCAAGCTGACGGAGGTTGGACGGAAGACAAAGAAACGGGAGGCAAAGAAGTTCCAGAATAAGACAATAACGATCCCAATCGCTTTGGCGATAAGTTTGCGAACCTGGAAGTGGTCGACCAATGTGTAGAGAATTGCCTCATTGATCACCAAACCAACCACCATGACCGCGTAGAAGACTGCTGCCTGCCGGCGCCAGCGCGGATCAGCGTTACGAAACGTCCAGCGCCGGTTGAGAATGTAACTGTTGGTCGAGGCGATCGCAAAGGTCATCACATTGGCGATCAGGTATGGGATGCTTGTCCATGTCACGAGGACGGCGAACCCCAGGTAATCGATCGTCGTATTCAGCGCGCCGACGAATCCAAACTTGATGAACTGTTTGATTGAGGGAAAACGCTGCAGAATTGGATGGGAAGTCAGACGTTGCATCATAACTAGAACGCTTGAAAAGAATTGATGGTTGATAGGGAAATACTCGTTTGCCGGACCCGACGACCGGCGAGCGACCACTGCTGGACGATACCCGGGCCGCGCCGTGGTACCACCAGTAACTCGTCGACTCCATCTCCATTCACATCGGGCGAACCCCATGACAGCTCGGCGGTAGTGGGCCAGCCAGAAATCGTCCAGCGCTGTTTTACCACTCCGCGCTGGGTCGTCACGAAGACGGTTCGTTTCGTGCCCAGGCGCTGCAGGAGGAACAACTCCGGACGACCATCGTGGTCCATGTCTGCCGCGGTGGTTTGCCAGCCACTGGCGTACCCCTTCCCTAAGGGCGCAATGACTGATAACCGCTGTCGCTGTTGGTCGTAGAGTCGTACCTCGGGGCCATGAACTTGATTGACGACCAACTCGTCATTGCCGTCGTTGTTCATGTCCGCCACAGCCAGATCAAGGCCGCCGCGGTAGGTTGCGTAGAGAAGGTCGCGACCAACTGCCCGGCCGTTAACATCGTACCAGCGCAATTCTGCGCCAGTAGACGGACTGCTGACCACAACCAAAGGTTGTTGCCGAGTATTCTGGAGGACGACGGCTTGTAACGTTCCGCGGAATTGCTGCCCAAATGGTGTCAGGGTGCGCAGCAGACGGCCCTGCGTATCAAAAACCCGGACATCGGCACCGCTCGTGCTGGCGACGAACAACCGGGCCGTAGCGTTTGTTGACCACACGCCCGCACTCACGGTCAGGAGTTTGGCACTACTATAACCAACCGGAGTGAAATGCCGGTACGAGGCAAACTTCGTATTCAGCAAGTGTACGGTTGAACCAGAACTCGCGGCAAAAACCACTGGCCGGTAGCGATACTGGAAAGAGGTAGCACTGGACTGCTGGCCAAAGGCATTGACCGTTGTCACGGTGAGCCGATAGAGTCCATCAGCTGTCACTGTCGGTTGCCAAGTGGTCGCCGTTTGCCGGCGACGCTCGACGAGCTGACCGTTTTTCGTCCACGTGGCGTCATACGCGGCGCCGGCTGGGCCGGTCCAGGTGAAGACTGGATGTTGGTATGGATATGGGACTCCCGGGAGCACGAGCGTCGGCTCTGCTGCCGCCGCGACAGCGGTGATGGCGCTGGGTGGGGTCGTTGTTGGGTTGGCACAACCAGCAACGGCGAGGGCGGCATCAGCATTGACCCGTCCGTAACCGTAGATGGTATCACGACCAGCCGTGCCGATGTCCGTTGCGGTCTGCTCGAGGAGCGACACTGCGGCTCCACCATTGACCCCGCAGGCTTCCAGCAGTGCAACGACGGCGCTCACGTGGGCCGCGGCTTGCGACGTACCTTCATACCAGAACGTTGCAAAGACCGAGCAACTGTGATCAGTGCACGTTTGGCTGGCAATGCCATCGGGTTGGCCGTCATGATTGTCATCGCGAAGGAGGTTACCGCCGGGCGCCACGAGTCGCAAGGATGATCCATAATTCGAGTACGGGGCACGACTACCATCGTATTGATTCGCCCCAACACTGACGACCTCGCTGTACCGAGCTGGATAGGTCACGGTGTCGAGGTTGGCGTTTCCAGCTGCGCCAACAATGACGATTCCCTGGCTCACGGCTTGTTGGATAGCTGCGTGTAAGAGCGGATCATCCTGTTCGCCGCCCAGGCTAAGGTTTATGATATCGGCGCCGTTGGCCACAGCGTAGGCCAGCGCGCTGGCGATAGTGGCCGTGGCTCCGTTCCCTTGGCTATCAAGCACCTTCAACGGCATCACCGTCGTAGCAAAAGCAATTCCGGCCGTAGCGACGCCATTATCCGTAGCCGCAGCTATGATCCCGGCAATGTGCGTGCCGTGACCGTTGTCATCGTTCGGGTGTCCGCTGCTCCCGACGAAATTCCAGCCATGGACGTCGTCGATATAACCGTTCTGGTCATTGTCGATGCCGTCGTTGGGTGCCTCGCCAGTGTTCGTCCAAACATTGGTAGCTACATCCGGCAACGCTTGAAAACCAGCGTACGCCTCGAAGGCGAGGCCGGTATCGAGAATGGCCACAGTGATGTTCGGGTCACCACCACGAATCGGAGCAACCGCGTCACGATCCCAGGCGGCCGGAAATTGGATCTGCTGGAGGTCCCACTGGAGCGAATAGTGCGGATCGTTCGGGACCCATAATGCTTGGTAACGAAAATTGGGTTGGAGCGTTTGCCGCTCGTCTAGCGACAATGACGCCAGATCCTGCATGCTGGTGATGTGCCGGTAGGGTTGGCCGTTAGCACACTGATCCGTTTGGCAAACGGTTACGTACGACAAGGCCGCAACTGGCGCCGGCGACAACATCAACCACGCTCCGACGACCCCGACACTGACGATCAGCCCCCACCTCATGGCGTCAGGCTACCGAAGGTTACCGTCAGCGTTTTCTGCTGCTGTCCACGCTGAACGACGACAGTAACTTTTTCGCCAGGGCGGTAGGCGGCAACTGTACGGAAGAAGTCGCTCCGAATCTCCTCACCATTGACGGAGATGATGACATCACCCGCTCGCAGGCCAGCCTTATCGGCTGGACCTTTGGGTTCAACCGCAGCCTGTCCGGCCGGGGCACCAATCAGTAGGCCCGTCGCCGATGTGAGTCCTTCAACCACCGCTTGTTCTCGCCACAATCCGTTCGCCCGCAACGCTGGCCGCTCGATCGTAGATTGTTGGATCAGCTGACGGAGGATTGGGGTTATGGTATCAAGCGTCCAGAGCCGACTCTGACTATCGAGCAATCCGATCGCCCGCCCTTCCGTATCAGTCACGAGCGAACCGGCTGGTACTGCAACCGGTGTATCGAGTTGCCACCAGTCGCCCTGATGGTCGCTCGACGACCAGTCGGTCCCACCATGGGCAGTCACCTGGCGCAGAACTGACACGGAGTGACCAACGACCCAGACGCTTGCATTGAGCAGGTTGTCAGAGGCTGGTGCGAGTGAAATCGGTTGAACCGATAGTTCGGCGGTCTTCAAGAATACGAACGGCGTAGCCGGGTCTTTGACCGTGCTGACCACCGCTTGCGGTTGCCCAGGGTCCGAGAGCACGATGAGCTGCCCAGCGTCGCTTGGAAGCGCTCCAGCCACAGTCACCGACCAGCCGCTTGAGCTTAGCGCCCACGAGACACCGCTGCTGGCCACGTCCGGGTACGTTCCTCCCTGACCGCGACTCTGATGGATAGCCAAACTGGAAGCACTAACCGTCGTGACTGCCGCCGGGGCAGCGATGGTGACCGTGCGTTCATTCGGCGTTTGCACGATCGTGGTAGTTGAGGTGGCTGGTAACCAGCGAGTCAACCAATTCTGCGGATAGTTACGGACAAACCAACCGACTCCGAACCACAGTCCAACATCGATCGCTAACGCGATAATCATCGACAGGAGAATGATGAGTCCCCAGGGAGTCCGGCGGGGTTGCTGGAGCGGCCCACCCGTCCAAGTTGATGGTTGT
>JACRFO010000048.1 GCA_016217865.1 Candidatus Kerfeldbacteria bacterium
ACACAATCCGGGCAAGAGCGTCACGCCGGAGCCGGCCTTCGGTCGAGATCACCGCCGGCCCGAACCGGCTCTTGATCTCGGCGAGCGCCGGCTGCCCCGGCTCGACCAGTTCGCGGGCGATCTGATCGGTGTCAATCACCGGCACGCCCCGCTCGCGCAACAGCGCCTCGGACGTCGATTTTCCCATGCCGACGCCGCCCGTGATGCCAAGGATTGTCATCGTCGTGGAATGCCTGTGCCAGAAATCGGCACGCCCGGCAAGCGACGGCCTGCCGGGCGTCCAAGAATTCTCGGCGAACGACTCGCATCAGGGAGCAACCGCTCGGTAGAAGCGTGCGGCGTGCATAGGTGCCGCCGGGTCGGACAACTGAATCACACCACCGGCGGCAATGTTCGTCGAAATTCCCACCCAATCGACCAGATTACTGGAAGCCTCCAGGACATACTGGCGACTCGCCTGCCCCCGAATCTCGATCACAAAACCACCGCCGGGCGCCAGCCCGATTGACATTTGTGCCGGCGTCGTCACTGTCGGAACAGCTACATTGTCGAGGAACGCGGCATCAAGACCCGCCCAGCCATTTGCATCTTTGATGTAGCGCCACTCGATTACGTGCGCACCCTCAGTGAGGGGAAAACTGTGGCTCGACCAATCACTTTCACCGGACCATTCTTGGCGAGCAATGCCGTCCACGAGGAAGATCAATCGATCCCAAAGTGGCTCTGAACTCACCTTGGAGGCGAAAGACACGTTGCCCGCTGAAAAACTTCCCGAAAGCAAGAGAGTGCTGACCTCGCTGTTTGTGATGGCTCCGGATCGTGCCGCAAATGTGCCAGCGGCCACGTTGTTGCTTTGAATTGTCCACGACTTGTTGTCACTGCTGGTCCACATAAAGCCCGGAGCAGCCTCCTGATTGGTCAACCCTATTCCGTTGGCGTATCGCTCGAAGTCATCCGTGTAGGGGATCCGGCGAAACGTGGCGTAATTCGTCAGATCGGATGTCAGAACGAGATTGAGCGGATTGGCCGATGAGATCGTACCGTCGAATTCCCAATGATCGAACTCGTAGCCATCGTTCGGCATGGCCGTAAGCACGAGGCTGATGCCGCTCGCGAAATCGCCGGTAGGTGGCGTCGCATTTCCACCGGCGCCGGGTATGACGGTTAACTTCACCACCGGACCCGGCGCGAGTGAATAGGTAAGTTGAGCCAGTCCCGCCGCGCCTCCGTAACCATCCAAGGCCACGTAGTAGGTTGTGTTTGATCTAACAGCGGCAATGATCTGGCTATACGCTCCTCCTCCTGACTCGTCGTCATTACTCGCAACCACTGACAAAGTCTTGATGGTTGGACCGGTGTAGAGTCCCAGCAGTGTATCGAACGATGATCCTGCGGTGATCAACGAAAGAACTCCATCCGTCTGGGGCGTAAAGCTCCACCAAACCGAGTGACCTCCCTCGTTACCAGCATGCATTGGTTCATCCACCTGGCGGGTTGCCCCGGCCGTGTCCTGAGAGGTTGTGCCATTTGTTCCCTCCAATGGAATGGCTTGAACGAAATAATCGTTCGGAACCGGCGGAGGCAATACTACCACGGTGACCACGGTCTGCGTGCCCATATTGCCGGCATGGTCACCCGCCCAGACTCTGATCTGATTTGCCCCAGTGTTCATGAAGAGTGGCGCATACCAGTTTGTGGTGCCGGTCGCCACGCGCGCAACAGGCTCATCGTTTAGAAGGATGAACACCTCGCTGACCCCGCTAGCATTGGGGGCGGGATCTGCAGCAATCCCAGTCAAGGCGACCTTGTTTGAAACAAGGGTCATGGCGTTGGTCGGAAACCCAACGGTCACGGTGGGGCCATTTGTATCTGGTCCGCCGTTCCGTTCCACACGAAGGCGGATCCCGCCCGTCTCAGATGAGTCGTAACCCGCAACCGCGACCCGGTAGGTCGTGCCGGCAGTCGCCGAGAACGACAAATAACCCTGCAACTGACTTCCGACATCATCGACGGCGGCCACCTTAGTCAGCGCACCCACGTTCGTTCCCGTATAAACAGCCAGCAACGTGTCGAATGTTGAACCTGTGGAATCGACAAAATAGGTGCCGCTGACAGCCGGGGCAAACGTCCACCACAAGGATGCACTGGACGACAAAGCACCGGCGTGATCCGGTTCGGCCGGTTCCGTCGTCGCAAATTCGTTATTCCCAAGGACCAAGCCTCCGCTGGCAGCGATCTTGACCGCGTTTGAGAAGTTATCGTTCAAAGGAGGTGCAACCACTTGGTAAAGTACGTGATTCGTCGTCCCAAGCTTGCCCGGAGCATTGGCCACGACCGTGATGACAAGATTCGTTGGCGTTGCTGGCATAGGCACATTGGCGCTGTAAACGGGATCGCCTGCGGCGTCATCCGGATTTGATCCGTCGTTCTTGAACGTCACGGTTCCGCCGGTGCTCAACGTGCCCGTGACCGTTGCGTCGACAATCGAGAAAAAGTCCGTCACGCGGACAAATACGGGAACCGTCGAACCGGCCAGCGCAACAAACC
>JACRFO010000049.1 GCA_016217865.1 Candidatus Kerfeldbacteria bacterium
ATGGATCGGTTGGTTTGTGGTGACGTCGGGTTCGGTAAAACGGAGGTCGCTATTCGCGCCGCTTTCCGCGCCGTCATTAATCATAAACAGGTCGCCCTCCTCTCGCCAACGACCATTCTGACGCAGCAGCACTTCGATACCTTCAAGAACCGGCTCAAAGACTTCCCCATCAAGATTGCCGCCCTCTCCCGTTTTGAGACAAAAGAAGAACAGCAAGCCGCGCTCGCCCAACTCAAGGCTGGTGAGATTGACGTCATCATCGGAACGCATCGGCTCCTTTCGCCGGACGTTAAGTTCAAAGGTCTCGGGCTCATCATCATCGATGAAGAACAGCGCTTCGGGGTAAAACACAAGGAGAAACTGAAAGCCCTTCGGACCGAAGCCCACGTCCTGACGCTGACGGCCACGCCAATTCCGCGAACGCTCAACTTTGCCCTCTCGGGTTTGCGCGATATCAGCGTCATTGAAACACCGCCCGAAGGCCGCCGACCAATTGAAACGAATATCCAATCGTACAGCGATGAGGTCGTCGTCGACGCGATTGTACGCGAGCTGAATCGTAAAGGTCAGGTCTACTACGTCCACAATGAAGTTGAAACGATGCACCTGACAAAGGACTATCTCCAGCGCCTCATGCCGAAAGTCAGTATCGGCATCGCCCACGGACAGATGGACGAGAAGGCCTTGTCCGACGTGATGGAACGGTTCGACAACCAACAGCTCGATATCCTGCTGGCCTCGACCATTATTGAAAATGGTTTGGACCTCCCGAATGTCAACACGCTCGTCGTTGACTACGCCACGCAATTTGGGTTAGCCCAACTCTACCAGTTACGCGGCCGGATCGGTCGTGGCGATCGGCAAGCATACGCCTACTTTCTCTACCGGTCAGAAAAAATCGGTGGGAAACCATCAAAGCGCCTCCAGGCACTCATGGAGGCGAAAGAACTCGGCAGTGGTTTCCGCCTAGCGATGCGCGATCTCGAAATTCGCGGGACTGGTAATATCCTCGGCAAGAAGCAACATGGCCATGTTACCGCCATCGGCTTGAACCTCTATGCCCGACTCCTAGCGCAAGCGGTTGAAGAACTGCGCACTGGCCGCCCGCCGCGCGCCAGCCACGATATCCTCCTCGATCTACCAATGGAGATCGCCATTCCGAAAGATTTCATCGACAGTGAGCCAAAGCGGTTACGACTGTACCAACGCCTAGCAGCCGTCGAAACCGTCGAAGAGTTGCGCGAGTTCCGCCGCGACGAGCTAAAGGACCAGCCGCTGCCTGAAGCACTGACAAACTTACTCGAAGCGCTCGAGTTGAAGATCCTCGCCCAGAAGACTGCCATTACCGCCATCCAGCAAACGAAGTATACGGTCGACGGTATTCGCAAGGAGAAAATTATCATCAAGTTCGGCCGGATGATTACGCCCGAGCAAATCGGCAAGCTCCTCGAGCGAAATCAGGCCTGGGATTTTACGCCCGAGTTCATCAAGATAGACCGTGAACACCTCGGCAAACGCTGGCTCCATGAGTTGAAAGAAGTGGTCAAGATTTTCGAAGAACCCGACGTTCCGGTACCCGCTGCGACGGTCTTGCCAAAAATGCCCGGCTAGTCTAGGCTGAAGTTGGTGACTTGGCGCCCGCGACGGCGCTGTTTTGCGTAAAGAAAAAGACCACGGAGGGCATCCATGGTGGAACGTGGTTCAGGCCGGCTGGTAGCTCGGCGACGATCCGCCGGCGGCGGAGGCGAGGAGGCTCCCAAGGACGCCCGGGAGGTCGTCGACACGCAGCATCGGTTGCTTCGCCCGCGGGCAGATCGGCACGAGATCGTCGTCCCGGTGGATGACGGTATCGAGCCCGAGCTTCAGGGCGTTGTTGATCGTCCCGACGCGGCTCTCGGTGTTGATGAAGAGCTTGATGGCAGCGTGGAGACGCCGGCAGTGGTCGGGCGTGGCCTCGTACGAGCGGATCTCCAAGCTGCCGCGCTTGGTGCAAACGTGGTACGACGTCACCTCGGCGACCGAGGGCGGCTCCTTCACCAGGCGCTCGACCGTCCCCTTCGGACGGATGATGCTCAACCCGTCGTCGTGCCCGACGACCAGCGTCCGTCCGACCACCTGGATCAACCAGACCTGCTTCGGCATGCGGTGCTCCTTCCGTGAGAACCGGAACCTCGGGGCAGCACAGCGGCCACCCCCGTGAAACAGCAATGTACATACCCTACGACCACCATATGAATTCGTCAAGCATAAATCACCTCACGCTCGCCGCTCTGCACCGCGTCGCACCGGTGACAGAACGAGTACTGCATCTCCTGATGGACTCGGCACTGCTGTCACAACCGCTTGCAACCTGGACATTGTCCGACCTGGAGCACCTCGGTTTGCCAGCCGATCGCGCCCTGGCAATTCTCCAGGCCCTACCGGAAGTATCAATCGACGATACTGCTGACCAACTACACCGTTACAGCATTCAGGTCATCCTCCACGCTGATCCGGATTACCCCGACCAACTACGGGAAATCGCCAGTCCGCCACCGCTCCTCTATGTCCGCGGACGACTCGACAGCATTCAACGATCCGGCCTGGCAGTCGTCGGCACCCGCCGCCCGTCGCCCTACGGACTAGGGGTATTGCGTCCGTTGTTACAGCCAGTCATTCAACAAGGGTTAACCATCGTCTCCGGATTAGCCCTCGGGATTGACGGGTCTGCCCACCAGCTCGCAGTGGATGCACAACGGCCAACCATTGCCGTCCTCGGATGCGGCCTCAATCAAGTCTATCCGTGGGAGCACCGCCAGCTGGCGAGCGACATCGTCCGCCACGGCGGCGCAATCATGAGCGAGTTTCCCTTAGGCGCCAGGCCGGAACGACACCACTTCCCGCAGCGCAACCGGATCATTTCCGGCCTGGCGCAAGCAGTCCTCCTGGTCGAAGCCGGGGAACGTTCGGGCGCGCTCGTGACGGCCAAATTTGCCGTCGACCAGAATCGTGAAGTCCTGGTCGTTCCCGGGCCGATCACTTCACCCCAATCGGTCGGGCCACTCAACTGGTTGAAACTCGGAGCCACGCCAGTGACCTCCGCCAATGACATTCTAGCGGTCTTTAATCGGTCCGCTGCGGTCTCCACCGCGGCTACTGCTCCACCGCTCGCTCGCAACGACACTGAAG
This sequence comes from Candidatus Kerfeldbacteria bacterium, assembly GCA_016217865.1. Classification (GTDB taxonomy): domain Bacteria; phylum Patescibacteriota; class Patescibacteriia; order SBBC01; family CAIJZX01; genus CAIJZX01. Next base: position 3,169 of record JACRFO010000049.1, read on the forward strand.
CCCGAATCCTCGCGATCACCGGCGCTGGACCCACGCACGTTGACGAAATTATCGAAAAGAGTAGACTGGACAGCAGTGTTGTAGCCGCGGCTTTATCGTTACTCGAAGTCGACGGCCTCGTCCGCCACCTCGGCGGGTCGATCTACATCCTGTCTGCATGACCCGACACCTCGTCATCGTCGAATCACCCACCAAGGCCAAAAAGATCAGTGAGTTCCTCGGCCGCGCCTACGACGTCCAATCGTCGTATGGCCATGTTCGTGATCTTCCGAAGAGCAGCATGGGGATCGATATCGAGCACGATTTTGCCCCGCTCTACGAAGTCCCGACCGACAGTAAGTCGGTCGTCGCTGATTTACGGAAGCGCGCGAAAGCAGCCGACGCCGTCTACTTCGCTACTGACGAAGACCGCGAAGGTGAAGCCATTTCTTGGCACTTGGCAGAACTGCTGAAGATTCCTGAAACCCAGCTGAAACGCATCGTCTTCCATGAAATTACCAAGCCCGCCATTCTCAAAGCCGTCGAGCAACCGCGCGGACTTGATATCAATCTCGTTCACGCCCAGGAAACACGACGGCTCATTGATCGCCTCTACGGCTACGAAGTGTCACCGATCCTCTGGCGGAAAATCAAACCGGGTTTATCGGCTGGCCGCGTCCAGAGCGTCGCGACACGCCTCCTCGTTGAACGCGAGCGGCTTCGCTTAACGTTCGTCCCGTCGGAATTTTGGGACGCGCTCGCGACGCTGACCGCGAAGAACGGCCAATCATTCAAGGCTGAATTAGCCGCCGTCAATGACCAGTCGATTGTCAGCGGTAAGGATTTCGATCCGAATACGGGCAAGCAAAAAAATGAGCGGGGTTTGTGGTTGAAGCACGACGAGGCCGAGTCACTGGTCGCAGCATTACGGCAAGGCCAAGCGACGGTCAACGCTATTGATGAAAAGCCATTCACCGAGCGTCCATTCCCGCCGTTCACCACCAGTACACTCCAACAAGAAGCCAACCGTAAACTTCGGTATTCTTCGCGGCGAACGATGCAGCTCGCCCAGGGTTTGTACGAGAATGGTTACATCACCTACATGCGTACCGATTCGACCCTGCTCTCAACCCAGGCGATCGATGCGGCCCGGAGCTGGATTACCACACAGTACGGAAAGGAATTCCTCCCGGCAGAACCGCGCCAGTACCAAACGAAGGTGAAGAATGCCCAGGAAGCCCACGAAGCTATCCGGCCGGCGGGTGAACAGTTTACGTCGCTCGATCAAGTGAAAGCCGCTGTGGCTGATGATGAGTACAAGCTCTACGAACTGATCTGGAAACGCACGGTCGCGTCGCAAATGGCTGATGCGCATGGCCAGCGGATGACCGTCAGCATCACCATCGGTAATGCGCGCTTCGCCGCGAAGGGCAAATCGTATGTTTTTCAGGGATTCCGCCGCGCCTACGTTGAAGGAGCTGATGATCCTGAACTGGAGTTGGCTGATCAAGAAGTAGTCTTGCCGCCCATGACGGTCAATGAACCCCTGACGGTTACGGATATCGCCTCCGTCCAGCACGTAACCCAACCACCGGCCCGGCTGACTGAAGCAGCTTTGGTCAAGGAGTTGGAGAGTCGCGGTATCGGCCGTCCGAGCACCTACGCCTCAATCATTGACACAATCCAGCGTCGCGAATACGTCGTCAAACGCGGCACTGCACTGGTCCCCACCTTCACCGCCTTTGCGGTTATCAATCTGCTCGAACAATACCTCGCGACAATCGTAGACTACAGCTTCACGGCGAAGATGGAGGATGAGCTGGATGCAATCGCGCGCGGCGAGGCTGATGATAAAGCCTACCTCAAGCACTTCTACTTTGGCGACGGCCAACCTGGGCTCAAACCAACGCTCGAACAAGTCAAAGACACGATTGACCCCCGCTTAACCAGCGGCATCACTATCGGCGAATCAGCCGGCAAGCCTGTCGAAGTCCGCATCGGCCGGTTCGGCCCGTTCATCCGTTGGGATGAAAAGACCTCGCGGATTCCCGATGACATTCCCCCTGATGAGCTGACGGTTCCCAAGGCACTCGAACTCATTGAACACTCCCAGGCGGCCGAACAAGCCCTTGGAGTTGATCCGGCGACCGGCAAGAGTATCTACGTGAAAATCGGACGTTTCGGTCCATACGTTCAACTCGGCGAAAAACCAGAGCGTCCGAAGGGCGCCGACGGGAAACCGCTGAAAGGGAAGGCGGGCAAAGCGGTTGGTGAAAAACCGAAAATGGCCTCGCTCCTGAAAGGTATGGCGCCCCAGGACGTGACGGTCGAGGTCGCTCTCCAACTCTTGTCACTCCCCCGCATCGTTGGCAAGAAACCGGGTACCGAAGATGATATCACCGCCGCCAATGGTCGCTTCGGTCCGTACATCAAATGCGGTACCGAAACGCGGAGTATCCCCGATGGCATGGAACCGACCACCATCACCCTCGAACAGTGCCTTGAACTCCTCGCCCAAGAGAAGAAAGGACGGGCCCGCCGTCAGGCGAAAGCCCTCCGCGAACTTGGCGAACATCCCGAATCAAAAGCGATGGTCAAGGTTCTCGATGGCCGCTACGGCCCATACGTCAGTGACGGAACGATCAACGCCACCTTGTCGAACGGGTTGACGCCAGAAAGTGTCACACTCGCGGAAGCCGTGGAATTGCTAAAAGAACGGGTAGCCAAGGGCCCCGTCAAGCGGCGCCGGAAACGCTAGGTTGCGCCGGGGCGGTTTTTTCGCTACCGTTGGGACATGACCAGCGCCGATTTGCTTTCTGCCGGTAAGAAACGGTTCAACCGTCACGACCTGCGGCGGCTTTCGGACGCAATTGAGTTTGCGGAAATCGCCCACCAGGGACAATTTAGGAAATCCGGAGAACCGTACGTCATGCACGCCTACGCGACGGCCCAGACGTTGCTGACGCTTGGTATGGATATTGATACGGTCGTGGCTGGAGTCCTGCACGATGTTCCGGAAGATACCGCCTATACGTTGGGTGATGTCGAGAAGCTGTTCGGCCTCACGGTCGCCAAGCTTGTCGCCGGCGTGACGAAACTCGGCAAGTTGAAGTACCGCGGACTCGAACGATATGTCGAAAATCTGCGTCGGATGTTCGTGGCGATGGCTGAAGATGTCCGCGTCATGATCATCAAATTCGCCGACCGACTTCACAATCTTTCCACATTAGGCTCGCTCCCGCCGGATAAACAACTCCGGATTGCTCGTGAATCACTGGATATCTATGCGCCGCTAGCCAACCGCCTTGGGATGGGCGACATCAAGGGTCAGCTCGAAGACCTCGCCTTTCCGTACGTCTATCCGCAGGAGTATGCCTGGGTCACGTCCCTGCTTGGGACCAGGTATGAAACGCTCCATTCGGTCATTGACGTCATGACCTCGGAACTCACCTCGAGTCTCGCCAAAGCGAAGATCAAACCGTTGAGTATCCACGGCCGCCGAAAGCATCTTTACAGTTTGTACGAAAAACTCCTCCGACCAGAATACGACCGTGACTTATCGAAAATCTGGGATCTCGTCGCTCTGCGTGTTGTGCTGAAGAACGTCAATGATTGCTACGGTGCGCTCGGCATCATCCACCAACTCTGGCGGCCGGTTCCACACCGGTTCAAAGACTACATCGCCCAGCCCAAACCGAACGGGTACCAGTCCATTCACACCACCGTGTTCGGACCTGGTGGTCAGCCAGTCGAAATCCAAGTTCGTGATGAAGTCATGCATCAACTCGCCGAGTTCGGCGTCGCCGCACACTGGCACTACACCGAATCAGGAAAACCCGTTGCGGCCGCGAAAGTTGAAGACAAACTGGCCTGGGTGAAAGAGTTGGCTGACTGGCGCCAAGATGTTACTAGCGATGAGCAGTTTCTCGAGGCGCTGAAAATCGATGCGCTGCAGAAACGGATCTTCTGCCTCACTCCGACTGGCGACGTGATTGACCTTCCCGAACTGGCCACGCCAATTGACTTTGCCTATCACGTCCACTCGGAACTCGGGAACCACTGCGTTGGTGCAAAGATCAATGATGCTCTCGTCAGCCTCGACACGGCCCTGAAGAGCGGCGATGTCGTCGAAATCATGACCGACAAAAACCGGAAGGTCCCAAATCACGACTGGCTCGAGCTCGCCAAAACGCAAACCGCCCGCGGGCATATCCGCAAGGCGTTGCGTGAAGCTGGTCAGGAGATCGGTTCTGACCCTACGCCGTAAGTTCGGCTAGCTGGGCTTTGAGCGTTACGTTTTCGGGGATAGCCTCGAGACCGCGATTGAGAATTTCTTTGGCGACGTCCTTCTGATCAGCCTCGCTGTAGGCCGTGGCGTAATCGCTGTAGATCGTCGCGTCTTGGTTATCCAAGGTGAGTGCATGTTCGAAGAACGTCTTGGCTTCATCGAGTTTCTGCTGCTTCGCCCGAGTTACTCCCACGGAAGACCAGAAGAGCGCCACCTGCGGTGATTTTCGAAGGAGGTCGTCCAATTGAACTAGCGCCTGATCGTAATCCCCGGCCGCAATGTGAGCCTGGGCCAAGGCATACTGAGCTTGCAGGTAATCGGCTTTCTTGTTTAGGGCAGTTCGATAGGCAGCTTGAGCCTGCTGGTAGTAGGTGGCAGCCGTAGCAGCCGATCCTTCCGCTGCTTGGGCAAGAACTTGGCTGCGCAGGAGCATGAGTGTTTGGCCGTAACCAACATCATGGATTGGGCTGGCCGGTTCAAGCCGCTGGAGGGTCTTGAAGTTGTTATTGGCGATTGTCACGGCATCCGAAACGTAGCTGGCAAGGTTGTTGACGAGATTATTCGACGCTTCGTAGACGGCTGGATTATTCCGATCGGCCCGGATCACCCGATCCATCGCGTTTAACGACTGACTGATGAGTGATTGGACCTTTGTCGTTTCGCCGGCTGTGTCCGCCAGCTGGGCTTCAACGGCGTACGCGTTTGCTAAGAGCACGCCAGCATCAATGTTTCGACTATCGAGTCGGAGGGCTGTCTGCAGGGTCGCTTCAACCGATGCCAACGACTTGGTCGCGGTGATGTCGTTCTGGGCGCGCTGGAGGACTATCTGACTGGCGTAAACGCGGATGGCCGAGTACCAGAATCCAACGAGGACCATCACCAAGATGGTAAATGCTAGCGTTGGGAGCGGGCCACGGTTAACGGTTTTTGCCTCAGTTGCTGGCTGAACCGTACTCCGGGCAAGTCCCAGGCCAACCCAGAGCATAGCTAGCAGTACGAATGACCACGTCGCAAACAACCCAGTCAGCGCTGTGGCGAGGATGAGGAATTGAGCCATCGTGCTCGAGAACGTCGAACCGTGCTGTTGGCTTGGGCGAAGCATCCACCAGGCGAAGAACATGACGGCGATCCACATACCAGCTCCGGCCAAACCGGTCGTCGCCAACTGCTGCGCCCAGGCGTTGCCAGCGCGGATGAAGCGGCTGCTCCAGTAGGTATCCTGGTTGAAAGAGACGGGCCGGTGTTCAATAAAGTCCTGATACCAGGTCTCCGGTCCGCTGCCGAGCACCGGACGAACTTTTAACGTATTCCACGTCGTCTGCCAGGTAGCCGTCTGCGAGATGTTCACCTCGGTCGGCGTCGGCAGATCAGCCCAGCGATTGACGTGAGTCAATTGGGCGACCATTCCGGCTGCAGCCAAGAGTATTGCCACCGCCATCACGCCAGTTCGGGGATGACGTTCACGGACTGCTTGGTACCACACGACGACGATCATCCCCAGAGCGAACACCGACCAAGACACGGCTTGGCCGAAGAAGAGAAGGACGAGCCATCCTAACGTGACCAGCGCCGCCAGGGCGAGTTGCAACCACCGTTCCTTCGCCATCGTCCAGAGGAGCATCGCGGCGGTGACCACGGCTGCGGCAATGATCCCATCTTGGACGGGCGAGTTCGCTAATGTCGAGAACAGACGACTAACATGGAACGGCGCTGGGAGCAGTGACACGCCAGAGAATTGAAAGAGTTGAAGGAGGAGTGAGATTCCGGCGCCGCCCAGGAGACTCGACCACACAATCGTATGCTCGTGTTGGCTACGGAACAGACGGCTCACTAAGAAGTAGAGACTGACCATTCCGATGGTGGCCGGGACCGTTCCCGCCAGGGTTCCGTTGAGGCCAACGATGCCGTGCCACGGCTGGACCGAAACGATCAGGCCGATAATGGCCACTGCAACCAGGCCAAGCACTGGCCAGTCCAACAGATGCCACGTCCAAGGCAGCGGGTAGCCTTGCAGTTTCGCTAACAAGAATCCTAGCCAGGCAAACGATACGCCGAGCAACAGGAGGAGGAGTTTGTGCGTCTCCCATGAGTCTGCGGTCCAACCGCCGACCATGAGCGGCAACATCAGCAACGTCAGGCAAACGCTGAATTGGGAAAAGTGCACCCAGCGTAGACCGGGGGTGGTGGCTGGTGAGATTGAGCTGCGGCGCCGAGGGGCGACTGGAGTTCTGCGTGGGGGCATAACGCTACGGTTAGTGTTTGAGTTGTTCAACGAGGTGTTGAAATTCCTCGTCCGAGTAAAAATCGATGGAAATATGGCCGCGTTGCTCGCGTTTGGTGATCGAAACTTTCGTTCCGAACTTGGCCCGCAGTTCATCTTCGACCGCTTGGGTCAGCGGGTCAATTCGGCGGCGGGTGTGTCGCCGGACAGTCGTCTGTTGGCCAAGCGAAGCCGCCGCCCGGACGGGCAGACGTTGATCGAGAATCTGCCGGAAGAGCCGGTCGCGTTCAAGCGGCGTTACTGCCGTCAGTAAAATTTTTGCATGGCTCGTCGAGAGCCGTCCGTCACGCAGTGCGCCAAGCATTTCAGGGGGCAACGATAACACCCGCAGGGCGTTGGCAATCGTCGTTCGCGACTTTCCGACTTTGCGTGCAATCTCATCCTGCGTCAGACCGAATTCGTCGCTCAACTGTTGGTAGGCGATAGCTTCTTCGACGGGGTTGAGATCCTGGCGCTGAACATTTTCAACAATCGCTAGTTCCAGCTGTTCGAGTTCGTGCGTATCGCGAACGAGCGCGGGCACGCTGGGCAAGTTCAGGCGTTCAGCCGCCCGAAAACGACGTTCGCCAGCGATGAGCTGGTAGCGCGTACCATGTTTGGTGACGATAAGCGGTTGGAGGATGCCGTGCTGTTTGATCGAAGCTACCAAATCGTCGAGCGATTCCGATTGGATGTGGTGACGTGGTTGGTGCGGGTTCGGATCGATTAACCCAACGGGGATATCAAAGAGTCGTTGTTTGCCCATCGGCTCGGTCGCCACCACCGGCGGCGGTGTTGGAGCAGTTGGTACTGGACGTTGAATCACCGGTGCTTGGGCCGGTTGGGGACGTGGCGAAGGAGGTGTTGGTGTGGTCTTGAGTGGGATGAGCGAACCGAGCCCGCGTCCCAATGGTTTGTTATCGATCATGGTTTGCTACGGTGAACTTCTTCCGCCAATTTTTTGTAGGCTTTCGCTCCGGGCGATTTTGGATCGTAGTGGAAAATTGTTTGGCCGAACGACGGTGCTTCAGCGAGGCGGACATTGCGGGGTATGACAGAGCGGAAAATTTGTCCGGCTGGGAAGTACTTGTACAATTCTTCGAGCACCGCCGCCGACAACCGGAAACGCGGATCATACATCGTCAGGACTACACCGAGCATCTTCAGGTCAGGGTGGAGATTGTCTTTCACCAGGTCAATCGTCTCCATTAGCTGCCCTAGTCCTTCGAGCGAGTAGTACTCCGACTGCACCGGCACCAGTACTTCGTTTGCGGCGACCAGGCCATTGATCGTCAACAGGCCTAGGCTGGGCGGCGAATCGATGATGATGTAGTCATAGTCATTCGCCAATTCGGCTAGATTGTCTCGCAGGAGAAATTCCCGACGATCGAGCGGAACGAGTTCGACTGACGCGCCAGCCAGCGACAATGTTGCCGGCACGAGGTGGTAATTTTCAATCGGCGTTGCGATAACGACGTCCTTCATCGCGACTGGTGAAATGAGCACTTCGTAAACGCCCTTTTCCAGCGCCTGATGATCAACGCCGAGACCGCTGGTGGCATTCGCTTGGGGGTCGAGGTCGACCAACAGCACCCGGTATCCAGCTCGCGCCAAATACGCGCCGAGATTGATCGAGGTGGTGGTCTTACCAACCCCTCCTTTTTGGTTTACAACAGCAATGATACGGGCCATGGAAATCGTGGAAGTGCCGGTTCAGTATACAATTTTTTCACGTTGACCGCAATCGCCGGACGTTGACAGCGCGGCCCGTCATCGGTAGAGTTCAGGGCGCGGTTTTGCCGGAGTGGCGGAACTGGCATACGCGCACGACTCAAAATCGTGTTCCCGCAAGGGATTAAGGGTTCGATTCCCTTCTCCGGCACCAGATAGAGTAGTTGCTGTCGAAGCGATGTGGCCTTGCCAAATATCGTCAGTTGGGCTATACTCGACTCCGCTCATCGCGAGCTGTTTCCAACATCGCGGGGAAGTGTAACGGATGCACGGCGGGCTCATAATCCGCAGGCAGGGGGTTCGACTCCCCCACCCGCAACCAGGGTTTTTCGAGGGATGTCCAATCACGCGAAGAACTCTGGTTCGCCGAACGTGCCAGGGTAGCTCAGTTGGTTAGAGCGTGGGACTCATAAGCCCGAGGTCGGCGGTTCGAATCCGCCCCCTGGTACCAAAAAACATCTTGCCACCCAGACTGCATCAGGGTATTCTTCAGGCTCTCACTCACCCTATGTTCCTCACGACGCACGCCGCTGCCGGCATCTTCATCAGCCACTACATCAGTAACCCATACGAAGTGTTCGGGTTATCGTTCGCGTCGCACTTCGTTTTGGACTTCATCCCGCATGGTGACGAACACCTCTACCACGATCATGAGTGGAGAATCCTCAAGCAGTTCAAGCGCCCAATCATCATCAACTCGCTCGACCTGATTGGTCTCACCGCCGTCATCTTCTGGGCCATCTATCATCCCGGCGACACGACGAGCCGCTTGATGATGGTCGGCATCATCGGTAGCATTCTTCCGGACTTTTTGAGCTACCTGTTCCCCATTCTCCACGAACGATTGTCCTGGCTCTTCCTGGTCCGATGGCTCTACCGCCTGACAAAACCCACCGGCTTGCGGTACCTCGTCCGCGGCCAGAATTGGATCCACAACGTCTTGCATCACAAAATCATCCGCAGCGACATTCCCTTCGTCGCG
>JACRFO010000050.1 GCA_016217865.1 Candidatus Kerfeldbacteria bacterium
GGACTTGTGACAAGAGGGCTGGCTGGGCCCAGACGATTTCGCGGCGCGGGACATCACCGATATTCGTCACGATCAAGCGCAGTGGCTGGAGCGTTGTCCAGCTGACATCATTCGACGCAGAAAACACAGCAATGCCAATCTGCGAAACCGTAGCGACATTGGTGTTCACTACCCGGGATGGCGCGATGAGCGGCGTCCATGATTTGAACGTGAACTGCATTCCCCCCTCCTCGGCCAGTTTCAAACTCTGCTCAATCGTGGCGTCAGCCAATTGGCCACTGACATTATCGAACGTCACAACTACAGGCACATCGGTGGCCGCCAGGTCCTTGGTTGCCTGCCAGATCTGTTCTTCGGTCCCCGACCGTTCCGTCTGCTGCCCAAGCGATTCGATCAACGATGGCACAAACACCGTGGCCGTAACGAGAACCGAACCACGCCCCTCGTCCTGACGCCAAGCGCCCTGGTAGAGCGCAGCATACCGGCTGCGGAGCGCATCGGCGCTATTTGTTGTGGTCGTGGCTGACGGCGTTGGTTGCACGACACGCCAAACGAGCCATCCGCCGAATAGCGAGACGGCAATGATCACCGCGAGCCAGAGCCTACGGGCGGAAACTGATTTCATAGGCGGGAGTCCAGGGCCGGTTGATGTTTAAACACTGCCCGTTGAAGCACAGCACATTGGCCGACCCATTCGCCTGTTCCAGGTGGCACATGATTTTTGTTTCCTGGCACAACCGACGAACGTTCGGATCGCTGGGCGTCACTTGAGCCCGGCTAGCAGAGGCTATGCCGAAGAGGGCCGTGAGGGCGACCGCCACCGTCAGGAGGTGGGTCCAGCGCCACAGCCGAACCGGTGGGTGCCAGTTCGCGTCAAGGAGTTTGTTCAGCCGGTCGGTGTTTGGTGAAAAGGCACTCGTCGTAGCCGGCCAGAGCGGCTCGCTCATCTTGAGGAACGCCCCCGCGAGACCGCGCGGCTGCTGGTAGTCATCAGTCGCCGCGGCATCAGCTGACAGCTCCCGTAAGGTGTACCCTGCTTTAACCCAGGTTGAGACCATCGGCAACCAACCGAATGTCGAGTGGATGGCCGCCACGATCGTCATCATCAACGGATCGCGGGCCCGGACGTGCGCTTGTTCATGACGAAGGACCGATTCTACTTCCAGGCCGCGGAGTTGACGCACTAAGCCGGCGGACACATACACCATCGGCCGCCAGCAGCCGACCGTCACTGCAAAGACATCATCCCGGGACACGATAGCATACGTCAGGTTGAGACGTTCGTGGTGAACTATTCGGCAGCCTGCAGTTTGAAATTGCTCCGCTTGGATGCGAGTTCGGCGTAGATGGTGCACAATGGCCCATCCAAAACGCCCAAACGCTACCAGGGCCACGCCGATGACCGCCAGACCTAATCCGCCGAGCCACGGGTTAGCTGGTAGGATAAATTGCGTGCAGCCACATCCCACCCGGCTCGTCTGGAGGTTCTGTTGCACTGCCGGCCACAGCCGCCAGGCTCCAACAGCCAAACCGACGAACACCACCACGGTAAAACCTAAAAGCGCTAGACGGACATCACGGTACTGTCGCGTCTCGCGATTCATGAGCGATCGTGACGGAGCTGTTTCCGGAGGCGGTTCATTTTATCACCAGGGACGCGATCGAGCTTGTCGAGGAATTGGACCAAGGCCACATCACCGTAGCGGCGGACAAGTTCTTCAATGCTGTGCTTGCTAGCTCGAGTACTGTATTCCTCTCGCGTATACCGCGCATTGTACCGATAGGCGCCGCTCGAAGTCGGCTGACGCTCGAGCACGGCGTGTTCCGCCAACCGGTTCATCACGGTCATCACGGTAGTGTAGGCCGCTCGCCGTTGCGGTCGGAGAATTTCAACAACCTCGCGGACAGTCAGCCAGCCACGGTGCCAGACGATTTCCATAATCGCCGCTTCGAGTTCTCCAAAGGCGTATTTCGGCATATCTACTACACACTGTAGCAGATGGCTGGCCAGGGAGCAAGGTTAGACGAGCAGCAGTGTCCCTGCCAGGTAGATCACCAGGAACGAGCCAATAATGGTGGCGCGATGCTGGTGCTCCCAGTGAATGAATACGTTCAGGAGGGCGAGGAGGAGCATGACCACCAGGAACCCGGCCAGGAAGGCCCGCGAATAGAAAATGAGGCGAAACGCTTCAACGAGCGGACCGGAAGTTGGGGCGACAACGCCAGCGGTGAAGAGGTCGGGATCAGCCAGGACGCTGGTCACTTCGTTTCCGGCGAGATCGGTTGCTCGGACAGTCATCACGCCGCGAACCGCGACTTTGCTTGATGGGATTACCACGCCGGAGTAGTGATCACCCTGCTTCGTCAGCGGTGTGACACTACCGCCGTACATCACGCTGACGGTAGCCGCATCTTGGCTGGTCGTCACCCCAATATCGTACGCGCCCGGGGTGAGGATTGATGGTAATAGGTACGAGTCGGCCAAGGTGACCGTAGGCGGTTGGGCATCAATCGTAATAGTTCGCGCAGCCGTCGGTTGGCTTGACAAGCCACGGGCGAAGGCTTGGACCGAGAATGTGACAATACCTTCCGCCACTTCTTCGTCAGGGCTAACCGAGTAGATGCCATTCGGTGGAACGGTCGTCCGACCGGCGGACTGGTCATTGACCGACAATAGAACTTCCGCGCCCGGTTCAGCTTGACCAATCACTTCCGGTTTTGTATTCCGTACCAGTGAGTTCGTGTCGGGAGTAGCGATTGTTGGGGTCGCTGGTGGCGTTGGTGGAGCGATAGTTTCACCGAGCACTACGGGCTTGGCCGGTTCGGGCGCAGTCGCGGTCAGTTGCTGTTTCGTCGTTGTCGGTGAAGGAGTTTGGACAGGCTTGGTCGTCGTCTTCGTCGTTGGGGTTGGTAGCGGCGCGCCAAACATTTGGACGACAACGAGCGAATCGACGCCGTTAATTTTTGCTTGTCGGACCGCGATCCCAATATCTTTGTACTTCGTACTCAAGAGGTTGCTGCGGTGGGATGGCGATTTCAACCACGCGGCGATAACATCTTCGGATTGCACGAAATCGAGCGCTAGGTTTTCACCAGCATAGGTGTATGAGTAACCGGCTTTCTTGAACCAACTCCACGGTGTCGCCCCAGTTGGACTAACGTGAGCGAAGTATTGGAGACGGGCCATGTCTGCGGCCTTCGCTTCGGCTGCTTTGGTGAGCAATGCATTGGTCCGCAGCGTTGAGAGTTTCTTGGCTTGACGCGTTTGGTTCGTCAGCTGCGTTATCGTCGTTGGGGTAATACTCACCTGACGGGCAGGTTCGCTGTATGCGCTAACAACCAGCACAACCGCAATCTTCACTGCGACGATCGCGTACGCATACATCCGCAACATGTGCGGCCGTAATGCATGTGGACGATAATCATTCCCGGGGTGCGGGATGAAGGCGTTTTGCAGATGGTGGTGAAGCCGAGCCATAGTCAAATAGTAACAGGAGACACTATCATAATTCCACTCATTTGTCAACCCTTGCTGACGACTGTTGGTCTTCCGACAGGAAAACCTGTTTCACGATTTTTCCATGCCGGTATTCCCCGGCATACGTCGGCAGCGGTTGTCGGATATCAAGCCAACCGGCTGGCCACTTTGAAAAAGCGATGGAAGAACGGAAATTCCGTTCGAGAATTGGCGCCGAAGTACTGGCCACATCCCCCGACAAGATGAGTTGGCGATGTGACTGGACCGTCGCCCATACGCCAGGTGTCAGCAAGGTGTCGATGTTCTTGATGACCATCACGCGTTCGGCCCAGTCATGCAGTGCGCGCAGATGGACAAGAATGTCGGCCGGCCGGTGCGAGAAGATCGTTACCAGCTGGTGTTCCTCAAGTTGCGCTGCTGTCTGGCTGCCGATTTCTTTCGTCTTCACGCCTGGAGCCAGTAACTCAAGCTCCCGTTGCAATGCCAACACTCCCGCTGACTTCGCGCAGATGAAGACCACCGGCTGGCCTTGCCGGACCAGGTCAGCGGTCAGCGCGATCGTAAAAAACGATGCCCCGCTCTTCTCGGCGCCATGGATGATACAGGGGTAGTCGCGATCTGCTAACCGGAAGGAGCGCCCCGCCTCGCCACTAGAGGGTTGCCACATCTGGAGACGTTTCGGTTGGTTGGTCGCGTAAGACAGACATAATCCAGCTCTTCTTCGACTGTTCGGACATCCCCGGCCGGTCGAAGTGTTGGACAAACACGCGGCCGACGAGATCATGAACATTCTCTTCCTGGTATTTTTCTGCCCGTTCGAGTATTCGGTCGACCAGTTGTTCAGCATCGTCGAGTAGCGTTCGGACGTGGGCCTGAAACTCTTCCCGTCCGAGAATCGGCGGACCGTGCGCCGGATAGTACTTCTCGATATCCATTGACTGCAGGTGTTTGAGTGACCCAATAGCGTCGTAGATGTTTGCTTCTGGCAAGAAAATGTTGAGACGGTCAGCTTGGCCCTTCTTACTAGTGGTAATGAGGTCGCCACCAATGAAGAGTTTCTCCTCCGGGACGTAGAAACCATGCTCACCCGGGGCATGACCGGGAACCGCCACGACGTCGAGCTGGCCGGCAGCGATCGGGAACATCTCTGGATAATCGCGAAATCGTTCGGCCAGCGCCTGTTTCCGTGCGTGGGCCTGTTCGCCACCACGGGGATTGTTCATTGAACGGGCGAACGTTTGAAACCCTTCGTCACGCTGACGCAAGCGCCCGGGGTCGTTTCCGGTCAAGGCACTCTTCGAAAAATTCTTCGCCCCAGCCGCGAACTGTTTTTCGGGAGACAGGGTTGACCACCACTCGCGACGATCGACGTAGATTGGCACCTCTGGTCCGGTCACGTTTTCAACATTGTTCGTGTGGTCGGCATCGCCATGCGTTAGCAAAACGGCTTTTACCGGCGCGTCGTAGATTTGTTCTAATTCACGCAGCGCCTCAATCTTATCGCTCCGCCATGAGAGCGTCGCGGCGGCGGCCAACGGTTTAACCGAGCGCGCGTCTTCGACAGTTTCGACTGGCAGCTCCCCGCCCGGATCAATCAGGAGAAAGCCTTCGCCATCATAGATAGCCCAGGATTCCGGTACGTCCAAGTAGGTTATGCCTTTCGTCAGCCGCCAACCACCAGAAAATACCTGCTCGGCATTCGGAATATCCCGCGTTTCAACTGGGGCGTAGCCTTCGCGTTCCATGTTTGTAGTATAACACGATAGTACGTTGTGCTACACTAATGCAATCTTATCCACTAGCTATTTTTCAATGCCTTATTCACTTCCCAAACTCCCCTACGCCTACGATGCGCTCGAGCCGTTCATTGACGCTCGGACGATGGAAATCCACCACTCGAAACACCACCAAACGTACGTCGATAAGCTCAACGCGGTGTTGGAGAAACACCCCGACCTCGTCGACGAACCGCTAGAACAGCTCCTAGCCAACCTCGAACAGTTGAACATTCCGGCGGCGGATAAGACTGCCATTCGGAATCACGGCGGCGGACACACGAACCACACCCTCTTCTGGCAGATCATGGGGCCGTCGAAGAGCGTTGATGTCGAGCTCGTCGCCGGAATAGAGAAGGAGTGGCAATCCATTGACGCCTTTAAAAAAACTTTCACCGACATGGCCACGGGTCTCTTCGGGAGTGGCTGGGTGTGGCTTGCAAAAGATGAGACGAACAAGTACCACCTCCACGCCCTGCCGAATCAGGACTCGCCACTACTGCATGGCCATACGCCGCTCATCGGCCTCGACGTCTGGGAGCACGCCTACTACCTGAAGTATCAGAATAAGCGCGCCGACTACATCGCCGCTTGGTGGAAGGTTTTGAAGTTTCTCCCTTAGTGGTGTCCGACCGCTTGCTGGATCGCTTCTAGTGCGAGCGTCGCGCATTTTAACCGCGCCGGATTGATTGGCACGCCGAGCAGCGCCACCGCTGCGTCATTCGACATGGCAGCGACATCAGTCACTGCCATCCCTTTGACGTGCTCGGATAACATCGAAGCGCTGGCGATTGATATCGTACATCCGCGGCCTTGAAATTTCATGTCAGTGACCTGGCCGTCCGTTACCGCCAGCTTCACATCTAGTTCATCACCGCACAGCGGATTCGCTGCGTGTGCTTGTACGGACGCCCCAGGAAGCACGCCGAAGTTTCGCGGGTGTTTGTAGTGGTCGAGGATATTCTGTTGGTACATCTCGAGACTCATGCGAATACCTCCTGCACCTTCTTGATACCAGCCACCAATCTGTCGATGTCTTGGTGTGTCGTGTAGATGTACCCGCTGGCCCGAGTGGTCGCCGCTAAACCAAAGCGCGCGTGCAACGGCATCGCACAGTGATGTCCGGCCCGTACCGCAATTCCCTGTTCATCAAGAATCGAACCGACATCGTGGGGATGAATGCCGGCTAATTCAAATGCGAAGATCGCGCCACGTGGACTCGCCGCGTTGCCGCCCAGCAGCTGTAATCCGGGACAGTGGGCCAGCTGCTCGCGCCCGTACTTCGCTAATTCCTGCTCGTGGATCCATACCGCTTCCATCCCCAGCTGGTTCAGGTAGTCTACGGCAGCTCCCAGCCCAATCGCTCCGGCGATATTTGGCGTTCCCGCTTCGAATTTCCAAGGTAATTCATTCCACGTCGCTGTCTCTTTCGTCACTTCTAATATCATATCGCCGCCGCGCTGGTAGGGTTCCATCGTCTTTCCTATCTCCTCTTTCACGTACAAGACCCCGATCCCCGTCGGACCCAACATCTTGTGGCCGGAGAACACAAAGAAGTCGCAGTCGAGGTCTTTGACATCAACCGGAAAGTGCGTGACCGATTGCGCCCCATCAACGAGGATTCGTGCGCCAACTGTGTGCGCTTTTCGCGCCAAGAATTTCACGTCGTTGACCACACCCAGCACGTTCGACATATGGGTTACGGCCACGAGTTTCACGCCCTTCAAGAGTTCATCGATGTTTGTCAGGTCGAGATCGCCTTGCTCAGTCACGGGAATCCAGCGAAGTTCAACGCCGATCCACTTCACTAGCGCTTGCCAGGGGACGATGTTGGCGTGATGTTCCATTTCCGAAAGAAGGATAACGTCTCCTTTACGGAAGTTCTGACTGTAGGTGTTCGCCACCACATTGATACCCTCGGTTGTACCACGAACAAAGATCATTTCCTTCGTTGAGGTTGCGTGAATGAATTTCCGGACTTTTTCGCGTGCGCCTTCGTAGGCTGCAGTGGCTTGCTCGGACAAGGCGTAGACGCCGCGGTGGACGTTGACGCCGTAATGTTCGTAGTACTCGCGCTCGGCATCCACAACGACATGCGGTTTCAGGCTGGTCGCCGTGGAATCCAAGTAGACCAGCTCTGGATGGTGCTGGAAAATCGGGAAATCTTTTTTCAGTTGCTCGACATTCATCATGGTTTCCAATACATCATGTTCTCCGGTACCTTGCCTTCGAGCGTGTAGTCTGAAGTTATTTCTTCACCGGTTTTAATGGTACGAATTGCGACATCCGCCGCGCCTTTCACCCGCGTGTTCGGCCGCGACGAATGATTCACGTACCGTTCTGGTGACTTCAAGAGGATGAGGTGGCCATGCGCATCTCGATTGAGATACGTTTTGTCCTTCGGCGTGAGAGTCACCAACTGTTTCTTCGTCACGCGTTGCGCCACGTCCCATTGCATGACCACTTCACCCCGACGGAACTGTCTTTTGGCAAACACCCCGCGGCCATGAATCTTCGATTTTTTCACTACGACGTCGTTCATATCGCTAACCCAAAGGATGTTGAGAGTATTCCCAGGATGCGCTGCCGCAGCGATTCATCATCAATCGCGCGCATGACGGCCTCGATGAAGCCGCGAACAATCATCGCCTCGGCTTGTTGCTCCGATAACCCGCGCGACATCAGATAAAACTTCTGTTCGGGATCGACCGGCTTGGCGGTCGCGCCGTGTGACGCCTTGACGTCATTCGCCTCAATTTCAAGACCAGGCACCGCATTAGCCTTTGCCTCGTCGGATAGCATGAGCGAATCCTGTTGCAGGAAGTCGTTGCTGCCCTGCGCGCCCACTTCGATTTTGATCATCCCGTTGAATTCGAGGGCTGAACGACCACCCATGACCGCCTTGAAAACGGTGTTACCGCGGGTGTGCGGGGCGGCGTGAATCGTGTCGAGCTGGACGTTGAGCCGTGCGTCACCAGCGCCGAGGAATAACCCAATGACGTCAACTTCGGCGCCCTCATCGGCCAGGGTAATCACGCGTTTCCGCGCGCCCGACGGCGCCGCCAGCACCGGCACTACGAGCGTGAGCTGCTCATCGCGCCCAACCCGAACGTGTTGTTCCGGTTCAGCGAGCGTATCGATTACTGTGCGCCGGTGTTTCATCGCGCTAACTCCTGCCGCAGTTGTTCTGCCATTGGTAACAAATCTTCTTCTGATGCGGGAGTGGCGCGATGCGGATCGATATCGCCGTGGCGAAACAGTGGAATGACGTGGAGGTGAACATGGTCAACGCCGAAGCCTTCGACGGCCAGCCCGATCCGCGGCGCACCAGTCAGGCGTTTCAGTGCCGGCTCAAGCCGCCGGGCAGCCAGGAACAATCCGCTGTAGGTGTCTGGCGGCAGGGCGAACAGGTAGTTCGTATGCGCCTTCGGGATGATCAGCGTGTGTCCGGGGTTGACTGGCTTCCGGTCGAGGATAGCAATGAATTCATCATCTTCCCAAACGTGATGACGTGGTTCGTCTCCGGCTACAATCCGGCAAAAGAGACAGTCCGTCATATTCGACCTCCATCCACCACCGACGGTTCTTGTATGTACACCGGGCGCTGGTCTTCAATTGCTGTTAGGAGAGAAGTTAACCGCGCGGCAAATTGGGGAACCGCGTAGCGCGAAACATCAGCGACCGGCATGAACTTCCAAGTTTCGAGCTCGGCAGCTTGCAGGGTCAGTTGCACGTCATCCGAGAGCACTCCGCCGTAGAAGAAGAAGTGCATCACGTCATCACCTTCGCCCGGGCGCGGCGCGTGCACCACACCGATGAATTGAGGACTGGACACCGTTAAGCCAGTTTCCTCGTGCACTTCGCGAATCGCACCGTCTTGCGGCGACTCGTATTGGTTGATAACACCGCCCGGAATCACCCACACCGATTTGTAGGTTGGTTTAACCATCAAGACCTCGCGCCGACTATTCAAAAAGATGACGCCGGCGGAAACCCGCTTCTTCGGTACCCGTCGCAGGTACTCGTCGTGCGGCAGCCAGTCTTTATCTCCCGGTTTGCTCATCCGACACTCCCTTCCATTTCAAGTTGTATTAACTTGTTCAGCTCAACTGCATATTCCAGGGGTAATTCTTTCACGATTGGCTCAATAAATCCAGAGACGATCAGCCCGGTCGCCGTCGGTTCATCGAGGCCGCGGGACATTAGGTAAAACAACTGCTCTTCGCCGACTTTCGAAACCGTCGCTTCATGGCCAAGCGTGACGTCTTTCGCCCGGATTTTCATCGTCGGGTAGGTGTCACTGCGCGAGGCCGAATCGAGAATGAGCGCGTCGCACTTCACGTTCGATTTCGAGCCCTTGGCTGCTGGTGACATATGGACGAGGCCACGGTACGAAGTCCGACCGCCGTCTTTCGAAATAGACTTCGAGGTAATGATTGATGATGTCTCCGGGGCGTTGTGAATCGCTTTACCGCCCGCGTCTTGGTGCTGACCGGCACCAGCAAAGGCAATGGAGAGTACTTCACCGTGGGCTTTACGGCCGACGAGGTAGACGCTCGGGTACTTCATCGTCACCCGCGAACCGAGGTTCCCATCAACCCACTCCATCGTCCCTTCCTCTTCAACCCGCGCCCGTTTCGTCACGAGGTTGTAGACATCCTTCGACCAGTTCTGAATCGTCGTGTAGCGGACGCGCGCACCAGGTTTCACAAAAATCTCGACGACCGCAGCATGGAGTGAGTCGCTCGCATAGACTGGCGCCGTGCAACCCTCAACGTAGTGGACGTAGCTGCCCGCTTCGGCAACAATGAGCGTCCGTTCGAACTGACCCATGTTCTTCGCGTTGATTCGGAAGTAGGCCTGGAGCGGCATCTCGACCTTCACTCCGGCCGGAATGTAAACAAACGAGCCGCCAGACCAGACAGCCGAATTGAGCGCCGCAAACTTATTGTCAGTCGGCGGGATGAGCAGACCGAAATACTTCTTGACGATCTCCGGATGATCACGTAAGCCAGAATCCATGTCCGTGAAGATCACTCCCTGCCGCTGGAGTGATTCAATCAACGAGTGGTAGATGACTTCGCTGTCGTATTGGGCGCCGACGCCAGCTAAGAACTTCTTCTCCGCTTCGGGAATACCAAGCCGGTCAAAGGTCGTCTTCATCGACTGGGGGACGTCATCCCATGTCCGCCCCTGCTTATCGACTGGCTTCAAGTAGTAGTAAATGTCATCAAAATCAATTCCAGACAAGTCGGCGCCCCATGGCGGCATCGGTTTGTCCTGAAACGTCTTTAGCGCCTTCAACCGAAAAGCCGTCATCCACTCTGGCTCTTTCTTCCACTGCGAAATCTCGCGAACCACATCAGCGCTCAAACCCTTCTGCGCTTTGTGCACCGCCACTTCAGGCATGCTAAAACCCCACTGGTACGTGTCGAGGGATTGGGTCGCTTGTTGGGCTTTCGTCGTCATGCGTGCGGCTCAAATAATTCAATGGCTAAGCCGTCGGGATCACGAATAAAAGCCAGACGTTTCACGGTTATCCCTGGGGCTATCGGGCGAATGACCGGCACCCCGGTTTGTATCAACTCGGTCATCATCATTTCCAAATCCGACACTGGAATGGCCAGGTGGAGAACTTCTGGCGTCGTGGGGTAGTGAATATCCGCATTGCCGGGATGAAGAATAAGCTCTACATGTAATCCAGATGGGTGGGTAAGAAAACAGCCGCTCATCTGCCAGTCTGGTCGTTCCCACTTCTTCCCCAGTACAAACCCAAGCCGTTGATAAAATTGTATTGACCGATCGATCTGTGTAACCGGAATGGCGATGTGAGGTATCATGCTTGTAGAAGTTCGTACCCGCTTTTCTCTAACTCCAGTGCTAATTCTGGCCCGCCGGACTTCACGATTTTTCCGCCGATCAGCACATGAACGACGTCCGGTTTAATGTAATTCAATAACCGTTGGTAGTGCGTGATGACGAGCATTCCCCGGGCTGGTCCGCGGAGCGCATTGACGCCTTGGGCGACGACTTTCAGGGCATCAATGTCGAGA
>JACRFO010000009.1 GCA_016217865.1 Candidatus Kerfeldbacteria bacterium
ATGGGGAGGCGGCTGACGAACAAGATGCCCTGTGTTCCATACTGGAACTGGGCCGGGGAGTCATAGAGGTATTCAGCGCCAATCTGCCACTCATTGCCAGATCGCCAAACAGCATCGTTGGTGTTCAGGTTCGTCCCCGGTAAGAGGAGGAGGGGACTGGCAGCGAGCAGTTTGAAGATCGGTGGGTGTTCAGGATTCAGATGAAAGTCACCGGTTTGCCAGTAACTCCGTCCGGCGGCGAGGTGGACGGCCTCATCTGTTGTTTGACTATCCTGCCATGCACCGATACACTGGAGCGAGAGAGCTCCAATGACTGTCGCTGTTGCCACGATGCGTGGCCAGAAATATCTCGGTCTGATGTTATGCCTTTCCTCGTTCATAAAACCTGGTCCGAAAGTCGAGCGTTAGTGGTGATCGCCGGTGTGTTGACGATCGCGCTGTGGGCCGTCAGTTTATGGCTGGTCCCACGTGAACGTCTCGTCGTGCCGTTACACTATACCATATACTTCGGCATCGATTTGAGTAGCCGTTGGCAAAGCTGGTTGTGGCTGCCGGGCTTAGGAACAGTAATTATGCTCACCCATTTTGTCATTGGCACACTGAAAGACGACACGACCTGGCAGCGTGTGTGGTTGACTATGGCGGTACTGCTCAATATTCTCCTTGGATTGGTGATTGCCGCACTGGCCTACGTCGTCCGGAGCGGACTGTAATATGATCGATAACGTCGTCATCATCTTCATCCTCCTGCTCGTGTCGAGCGCTTTCAGCGTCGCCGTTACGCCGGCCCTGACGAATTTTCTCTACAAGCACAAACTTGGCAAGTCAATCCGCGATGAACGGGAAACGCCGATCTACAGCAGCTTGCATGCCCACAAAGCAGGAACGCCGACAATGGCCGGTATTCTCGTTTGGGGTTCGACACTTGCTGTTGCCGTTACGCTTTGGCTGATCAGCCGCGTCGTGACTGGTGGGGTCTGGCATGATTTGAATTTCTGGTCTCGTTCCGAGACATACTTACCGATCGGCATGATGGTGCTCGCCGCGGTCATCGGGTTGATTGACGACATATATAATGTCCGCCAGCGGGGAGCGCACGGTGGGGGATTACGCGTTCGGCAGCGGATTCTCCTCTTTGCCCTCATCTCTGTCGTCGGCGCGTGGTGGTTCACCTCGAAACTCGACTGGACGACGCTGCACATCCCATTCGCTGGGAACATTGATATTGGACTGTGGTACGTCCCGGTGTTCATGTTCGTCATCGTCGCGACGTCATTCTCCGTCGACTTAGCTGATGGCCTTGACGGGTTAGCTGGTGGTTTACTCCTGACGAGCTTTGCGTCCTTCGGTGTTATCGCCATGATCCAGGGGAAAGTCGAGTTGGCGAGCTTCATTGCTGTCATCGTCGGATCACTGACCGCCTTCCTGTGGTTCAACATTCCTCCCGCCCGTTTCTTCATGGGCGATACTGGTGCGATGGGTCTCGGGGTGACGCTGGGGGTGATTGCGATGTTGACCAATTCAGCTTTACTGCTGCCATTGATCGGGTTGCCGTTCATCATTGAAGCGCTGTCGGTCATCATTCAGGTTGTGTCGAAGAAGGTGCGGCATAAGAAAGTCTTCATCTCCGCCCCGATTCACCACCACCTGGAAGCGAAAGGTTGGCCGGAGCCGAAGATTGTCATGCGATTCTGGATTATTTCCGCGCTGTCATCAGTGACGGGACTTATCCTCTTTCTCGTCGATCGCGCCCACTAATACATGGTATCCACGGTTGCGGCCGAGGCTATTTTGTGTTAGAATAAGGTCATCATGTCGAGTTCCGCAGCCAGTGATTTTTTCTATCAACGCCGGGTGTTGGTGGTTGGCTTAGGTTTGCACGGTGGCGGTGAAGCGGCGGTTCGCTGGCTCTGCCGTCATGGCGCCATAGTTCGTGTGACCGATAAGAAAACAAAGGCCGAACTAGCCACGACGCTACGAAAGTTGCGTGGATTGCCGATTACGTGGCGTCTTGGCCGTCACGACCGCCGCGATTTTGCCTGGGCCGAGTGCATCGTCCAAAACCCTGGCGTACCCGACACCTTGCCGGAGCTCTTGTGGGCCCGACGCCACCAGATTCCGATCGAAAACGAAGCCAGCATTTTCTTTGCCCGTTGCCCGGGCCCAATCATGGGCGTGACCGGGACACGGGGAAAAACGACAACGACGATGCTCATTGGGGCGATGTTGCGTGCAGCGAAACGACGCGCGGTTGTCTCCGGGAACGTTCGTCAGGTGGCGATGTTGGATTACCTTGATCGTCTGACCGCCAAAACGCCGGTGGTCTTGGAGTTGTCGTCTTTTCAGTTAGAACGCCTACCGGTTGTTCAACGCAGCCCGCACGTAGCGGTCCTGACGAATCTGTACGTCGATCACCTCAATCGGTATGGCACAATGACGCGGTATGCGGCGGCGAAGTACAATCTCGTCCGCTTCCAGCAACCGACCGATATCGCGATCCTTAATGCTGAATCAGCCTGGTGCCGCGCGGCTGCGAAACTGACATCCGCAACGATTTGGTGGTTTCAGACCGCCGGTCGCCGTGGTCAACAGGGGATTACGATTGATCGCGACTGGATAGTCGCGTACACGACGCGGCGCGCCCAGCGAGTAATGCCTATATCGACGATAATGGTTGCTGGTCGACACCAACGAGAAAATGTTCTGGCAGCGACTGCAGCCGCGTTAGCTAGTGGTGTTCCAGCGGCGAACATTCGTATTGCAGTCCGTTCCTTCAGCGGTGTTCCATATCGTCAGGAGTTGATTCGGCACTGGCGTGGACATGATTTTATCAACGACACGACGGCGACTACTCCAGACGGTACGCTGGCAGCCATGGAAGTGTTTCCGAAAGGATTTTTCATTCTCGGCGGGACAGACAAACAATTGGACTATCGGCCGCTGGCACGATATCTTCATCGTCACCAGATCCCGTTTGTTCTGCTCCCGGGGACTGGAACAGCGAAACTCATCAACGCTCTGCGGCGGGCAGGCGATCGGAGGGTGCGACGGCCAGTCTTGAGTATGGAAGCCGCGGTCCGCCAAGCCACCAGTCAAGCAAAGCCGGGTCAGCCCATCGTCTTGAGCCCCGGCGCGGCA
>JACRFO010000052.1 GCA_016217865.1 Candidatus Kerfeldbacteria bacterium
GAATAAGGTATTGAGATAGGACGTTCGACCAACAGGCCGCCGATGAGCGTCACCGGGAACGCTGCCGGCGTCTCCAGCAACTACGCGACGAGTTCAATCGGGACATTGACTATTGGTGGAACGTATTCCCGCAAAGCTCGGAGGAAGAGGGCAGGATAGAATACAAAATAGAAGAAGACCTGATCCGGCTCAAGCACAGGATAGACGACTTCATGCGGTACTTTAAGGAAAAGCCCAACGGGTGACAGGCGAGGAAAGCGGGGTATTGACAAAAAGATCCACGGCAGAGTAGTATTCCAACCATGAGTTTTCGAACATACCTTCAAACCCCAGTGCATCACCACCACAATCTCTTCCGGGAAGAGCGTGGGTGTGGTTTTTGTGCTAGCGGTAGCTAAGAAAAACGACATTCAAGCTCCTCCCGGAAGTCCGGGAGGTTCCACGAAAAGAACCCTCCCGGAAACGGGAGGGGTTCTTTTCTAACCCAAGCAACGGAGGTTGCAATGGACCTGTTGGTTACCGTCTACCCCAGTGCCCTGGCCGGTCTCGGACCGGCACGGTGGCTCTGGGGCACCCACGCGGTTGTGAAAAGCGTCGGGAAGCACTTCGGCATCCCCGCGTGCTACGTCGGTCCGCTCAAGATCGAGGAACTCGACCTGACCCCTGACGTCGCGATCGAACCGGCCGAATCCATCGGCGATCGGTACGCGAGCGTCGAGAACGCGCTGCGGAAAGCCATCTTCTTTTCCGGCGCGCGCCGCATCGGCGTGGTGTCGGTCGGCTACACGGCATACACATCGTGGGCGCTCAAGCGCCTGGCCGGTTCCGGCGCGTCTGTGGATCTGGTGATCCTCGACTCGTCGCCGCCGGATACCGACGAAAAACGTTCCACAGAGGACGCCAGCGGTCTGCCGGTGACGAGGTTCCACTGGCAGTCGTACGCGGCTACGCCGGATGTCTCGCAGCGGTTCTACCTCTGCTCGACCTACCGGTACGACCCCGTCGTTGTGGCGCACAGGGTTCCCCAAGACATGAGCGGTGAGGTTCTCGTCGGCCGCCACCCGTACCCGAAAGAGTACGAGGACTTCATCCGAAGCACCAAACCCGCTCGACGGCAAAGCCGCGGGAAGTCCATCTCCGTCGTCTGCAGCGGCGACTACTGGGGCGAGTTGGCTGTGGGTAAGTGGATGACCCGTCCGCAGTACGGCTCGATGGTGAGTGGCACGATGGCCCTCATGCGGGGGATCGAACTCGCCGCGCGTACGGTCGGCCCGATCACCGTTTCCCTCGACAAGTGCGGCTACGACGCCCTGGAACAGGTCGGCTACGAGAATGCTCCCGAGGTCATCACCCTCGCTCCATTCTCGCCGCTGCCGCACCCGGAGCACCTCGCCATGCTCAAAGGGAGCGACCTCCTCATCGCCCGAGGCGGGAACCAGACGAACGCCGTCGCTGCGGCAACGCTCATGGAAGTCCCGTTCGTTTTCTGGGACGTGCCGGCTCACCGGTACATGCAGACCGGCCAAACCAACGCGCCGGCAATCTCCCAGGGCCTGCTGCGCGGGGTGAACTTCGACGCGTCGTGGGAGCTCATCGCCAAGGCGATCGTCGAGGAGCTCGCTGGCGGCGGCAGTCGGTGCCAGCGCCGTCTCGAAGAGTTCCTCCAGACGCCGACGCTGGAGGAAACGCTCATCCGGACGTTCCGGTTGGGCTAGTTCATGGGGTGGGAGCAGAAAGAGATACCATTCTCCTGCTCCCGCCCGCCTTTACCATCAATATGAAAATGAAAAACCGTACCAACAAAAAAACTGACATTCTGATTGACTGTTCCCTGACCGGCGGCCGCGGCATGGCCAAGCAGGGCTACGAACTTGCGCAAGCGTTTAAGGAGCGCGGTATTAACTACCTCCTGTGTTGCGACCAGGGGTTTGCCTACAAGTTGCGCGATATGGGGATCAAACCAGACATTATTGTGTCGACGGCGCTTAACAAGCCAGCATCAGAAGTGCTAGGCGCTTTCGAGGATGCGCTTAAAAAAATTGATTTTCGATATC
>JACRFO010000051.1 GCA_016217865.1 Candidatus Kerfeldbacteria bacterium
CGTCATGACGTTGAATTCTGACGTCGCTATTTTTCGTGGCGCGATCGAGCAATTGAAGCACTTTCTCGACGAACACCCTCGCACGGGGATGGCTATCCCAAAACTCATCAACCCGGATGGTACGATTCAGTATTCAACCTACCTCTTTCCAACTTTTTGGATCGCTCTCTGGCGCCGTTCGCCCTTAGGCCGGTTGCCGGGACCACGCAAAGTGTTACGGGCCTTTCTGATGGCGGATTGGGACCATGCCGACCAACGACCGATTGGGTGGGCCCTAGGCGCGGCCCTGTTCATGCGCCGGGCTGCCCTCGATGAGGTTGGATATTTCGATGAACGCTTTTTCCTTTTCCTTGAAGACGTTGATCTCTGCCGGCGTTTCTGGGAACGTCAATGGTCGGTGGAGTTTGTCCCAACGGCAGAAATGGTTCACTACCACCAGCGTCCGTCAGCAGAAACAACCAGCGTTGGTGGGTACTTCTCGTACCCGGCGCGTCGTCATATTGAGAGTTGGTTTAAGTATTTTGCGAAATATGCGGGCGCGCCTCGCCCACCCCATAGCCTAAGAAGAACCTGATCCGTCTTCATCAGCATCTGACGAAAATCAGTTTAAATACGACCTACAGCCGCCGTCGCCACCGCTGGCCATGGAAAAAAATACTCCTCTGGACAGCAGCCGGTGTGGGGGTGATCCTGGTGTTCGGGTTGGCTGTGGCCGCTTACTACTACCCGAAAGCCAAACCAGCTATCGCCGCGGCTCGTGACGGTCAGGCGAAGATCAAGCAGCTAACCGCGCATGTCAGCCAGCAAGACTTCGCCAAAGCGAATACCGACATTACTGCCGTGCAAGCAGACATTGCCACAATCGGAAACCAGCTTGCGAAGATGCAGGGCCTACGGCGTTGGCCATACATCGGCCGCCAGTATCAGGCCGCAGTCAATTTGACAAACGTCGGACACGATTCAACCACCGCCTTAACCGCCTTGATCGATTTTGCCGCACACCTTTTTGAACCATTTTCTGGACGCGGTCAGGTCAGCCTGGCGACGCTCTCCATTGATGAAAAAGGTCAACTCCTGGCGAATATTGCCTCGCGTGAAGACAGTCTCAAGACGGCCCAAACAGCTATTCACCGTGCGGCCGAAGATCTAGATCTCATTCCTGAAAAAGGGTTGATTGGTCCGCTGCGAAAGGTGATTACTCCACTCAAACAGCAATTTCCGTTGATTGCCCAAGCACTCGATCAAGCCATCCCGGCGACTCACTTGCTCCCACCCGTACTGGGCTACCCAACGCCGAAGACCTACCTCTTCTTGCTGGAAAATAATACCGAATTGCGGCCAGGCGGGGGATTCATCGGGACGTATGGATTGATGAAAGTTCAATCCGGTGAGATCGTGTCGCTCAAGACGGATAATAGCTATAATCTCGACGAAGCAGCGAAGAAGCTGCCCGTCATCACGCCGCCCGAACCCCTGCAGAAGTACCTGAAAGCAAACGCTTGGTATTTCCGTGACGCCAACTGGTCCCCGGACTTCCCGACTTCGGCCGAGCAAGCGTTGCTGTTCTACCAACGTGAAGGTGGCTCGAAGAAGGTTGACGGTGTTTTAGCCATTACCCCGACAGTCATCTCATCGCTCTTGCGGCTGGTCGGTCCCATTACCGTCGAGAAAACGCAATTTACGGCGGATAATTTCACAGACAAACTCCAAAGTTACGTTGATCTGGGATACAAGTACGCTGGCCAGACCGATAGCCAAAGAAAGGATATCATTGGTGTGCTCACGACTGATCTCATGAACAAGGTGCTGCGACTACCACTCAACCAGTGGAAAGACCTCTTCCTCATCTTGAGCCAGGAGTTGAATGAGAAACAAGTACTGCTCTATATGAAGGATAGTGCGACGCAAAATATCCTCGTCGCCCAGAATTGGGCCGGGGCTTTGAGTCAAGAGGATGCGACCGACTACCTTATGGTGGTTGATGCGAATTTGGCCAGCCTAAAGACTGATCCGGTTATGCATCGGACGTACACGTATACGCTCAATCTCGATCAAGCGACACCAACGGCCACGTTGAACATCCATTACGAGAACACTGGAAAATTGAGCTGGAAAACGACGCGGTACAACACGTACGTTCGGGTGTATGTCCCCGCCGGAAGTACATTAGTCTCAAGTTCCGGTGCACAGAAACGGGAAAAGTCAAAGGCCGCGGGAACGGTTACCACGACCTCGGAACTTGGCAAAACGGTCTTCGGCGCGTTCAAGTCGATTGAACCCAGCACGAGTAGTGACCTACAGTTAACGTATACCTTGCCGTCATCTGCCATCGCTGCCCTCCAATCTGGTCGCTATACGTTGACGTGGCAGAAAGAGGCTGGGATGCTCCCGCCAGACATAGAACTGAAAATTAACCGGAGCGCATCTCGGGCGAACAGCGTTGAGGGTCTTGACAATCAAGCCCGGATCAGTCACACTGCGGTCTCATTTTCTGGCCGCCTCAACCGCGACCGTACCATCACCATCAGCTACTAGATCTTACTCATGAGTATCCTGACACGCCGGATCGGTATCGACCTCGGGACGACCTACACGCTGGTTCACTTACCAGGGCGGGGGATTGTCTTGAACGAGCCGTCGGTTGTGGCCATGTCGTTGCTCGACAAGAAAGTTCTCGCTGTCGGTGATGAAGCGAAGGAGATGATCGGTCGTACACCAGACACGATTGTCGCTTCTCGTCCGCTCAAAGATGGCGTTATTGCTGATTACCGTATTACCGAAGCAATGCTGCGGTACTTCATTAACAAAGCCCTCGGCGGCGTTCGTTTTTTTCGACCGGAAGTCATGATCGCAGTGCCGGGTGGTATCACGTCGACCGAACGTCGGGCCGTGATCGACGCCACCCTGGCGGCCGGAGCCAAGGCGGCATACATCATTAAAGAACCGATTGCGGCCGCGATTGGTGCCAATATTCCAATCGGATCACCGTCCGGGCACATGATCATCGATATAGGCGGTGGCACCTCGGAAATTGCCGTCATCTCTCTCGGTGGCATTGTCGTCAACACCTCAGTCCGGATCGGTGGTAACAAGTTGGATTACGCCATCCAGGAATACGTTCGGAAGAAATACGGTTTGGCGATTGGTGAACGTACGGCTGAAGAAATCAAGATCGGGATCGGCGGAGCCTTGCCGTTGGAAGAGAAGTTGTCGATGGAAGTTCGCGGACGAGACATGATCTCTGGACTTCCGAAGACCATTACCATCGTTTCCGATGACGTCACCGAAGCGATTCAAAATGAACTCGCCGGGATCATTCAGGCCGTCAAGAACGTTCTCCAAGAGACGCCGCCTGAATTATCTGCCGACGTGATGGATAAAGGCATGGTCCTTAGCGGCGGCTCCTCCCAGCTCCGATTGGTTGATAAGCTGTTGTCTCAAGCGATTGGTGTCCCAGCCTACGTCGCCGACGAACCCTTGCTCTGCGTCGCCCGCGGCACTGGCATCGCCCTAGATAATCTCGAGTCGTACAAACGTAGTTTACTTTCGACGAAGACATGATCATCGGGATAGATGCGTCGCGGGCCAATCTCCGCGAACGTACCGGTACGGAACGGTACGCTTTTGAAGTTATCCGCCGCCTTCCAGAACTATTGCCGAATCATGAAATTCGCTTGTATACCCGTGAAGCACCGCTGCCCGATATGCCTCCTGCCAGTAATCGAGTCCGGTACAATGTGCTCGACTGGCGA
>JACRFO010000053.1 GCA_016217865.1 Candidatus Kerfeldbacteria bacterium
GAGTCGAGTACCTGGGTAATGTGCGCCGCGCGCTCGTTCGATTCGACCAGCAGAAAGGTCAGCTTGGGCACGAACTTCATGACCAAGCGCTTGTTCAA
The DNA here is from genome assembly GCA_016217865.1 of Candidatus Kerfeldbacteria bacterium. Lineage (GTDB taxonomy): Bacteria > Patescibacteriota > Patescibacteriia > SBBC01 > CAIJZX01 > CAIJZX01. The sequence continues at coordinate 99 of JACRFO010000053.1, forward strand.
GACGCTCTGCACATCGGCAATTCGAGCGACAATCCGCTTCAGGGCGTCTTCTTTATGCAGCGCCGGCAGAACAGAAATCCAGACTTTCGCGCTTTCAGCATCGTCGGCAACCAAGACGCGACTGACCGTCACGAACATGCCGCTCGGAAACTCAATTTCCCGACTCAAAATACCAGCAACTTCTTGATGGACGAGGGAGTTGAGTTGTTCAATCCGTGTGCTCATACGTACTCGTTACTGCAGTGTCCGTTTCGATGAAATCGTCTTCGAAGCGACGAGGGTATCACCGACAGCAACGACTGACTGCCCTTCAACCTTTAAACCAGCCTCTGATCCGCTGCTAACGGTTTTGGCGTTCTGCTTGTTCTGTTGGAGCTGACTAATGGTACCAGTGGCGACTTTCTGGCCGTTGCGGACAACGTCGACGGTCGCTCCTAGTGCAACTTCGCCGTCAGTGACTTTACCGCCCACAACTTGAAACGTGTGTTCATTTCGGAATATCGCCAACACGTTCAACCGGCCGAGCTCCTGACGCTCGATCTGCGGCGGTAACAATGCCTCCAACTCACTGGTTATCGTATCAATCAAGTCGTAGATGACGGTGAATGTCTTGATGATAATCGGCTGGTTCTTGCTTCGCGCTAGTTGGTCAGCCTTGGGGGAGACTTGGACATTGAAACCATAGATCGCCGCGTTCGCTGCTTCGGCTCGCAGGACATCAGCCTCGGAGATGATACCCAACCCGCGTTGGACAATTTCAATCGACACTTCGGGATGTTCAATCTTCTTGAGTGATTCGAGAATGGCCTCGGCCGATCCCAAAGTATCGGTCTTGAGCATGATGAACAATTTCTTAACCTCGGGTTTCTCATCCGATTCATCTTCTTTGTGGGCGGCGAGTGTTTTCGAGACAACAGTTTTCAGGTGATGACCGAGTTGGTGTGATTTCACCTTCTTCTTCAACTCTTGGGCTTCAGCCGTTGACACCCGCAGGATGTCGCCGACTTGTGGCGCTGCTTTCAATCCAAGGAGTTGGACCGGGGTTGATGGTAGGGCAGTCTTGATGATCTGGCCATGGTCGTTCTTGAGTGATCGTACTTTCCCCCACACCTGGCCGACAACGATATCGTCTCCGACGCGGAGCGTTCCGGTCTGGACGAGAGCCGAGGCAACTGGACCTTGTTTTGGATCGACGTGCGATTCGATAATCGTCCCCACAGCCGGTCGATCGGGGTTGACGCGGAGTTTATCGGATTCAACATCAGCCAGCAGGACGATGGCTTCGAGGAGGTCTTCAACACCCTGCTTGGTCTTGGCCGAAACTTCGATGACCGGAACCTGGCCACCCCAACCTTCAAGGAGGACGCTTTCTTCAGCCAGCTCTTTCTTCACCTTATCAGCAGTGGCATCGGGTTTATCAATTTTCGTGATGGCGACGAGGAACGGTAATCCAGCTTCGGTAATGATCCGCAGCGCTTCCTTCGTCTGCGGTTTAACGCCATCGTCAGCGGCGACAACCAAAATAGCGACGTCGGCAACTTTTGCCCCGCGGGTCCGCATCTGGGTGAAAGCTTCGTGGCCGGGGGTATCGATGAAGGTAATCAGCCGGTCATTTTTTGTGACTTGGTACGCTCCGATTTTTTGGGTGATTCCGCCCGCCTCGCCGGTGGTCACGGATGTTTCACGAATAGCGTCGAGGAGTGAGGTCTTGCCGTGGTCAACGTGTCCAGCGACCACCACCACCGGAGGCCGAGCGACGAGTGTCGTGGCGGGATCCTCTCGCAGGTAGTCTTCGATGGATTGGGTCACGACCGTTGGTGCTTCATCGCTGCTGGCGAGCGTGACAACTTTGCCGAGATCTTCGGCGATGATTGCAGCCGTGTCAAAATCAATTTCCTGATTGATTGCGGCCATCACGCCGTTCTTGATCAGTTCAGCCGAAACCGCCGTGACCGGAATGCCAAGTTTCGTGGCCAGGTCACGGACAACGATGGTAGATGGGAGTTGAATCGGTGTTTCAGTCATAGAAGGCGTTGCGAGTATACGAGAAACACGCCCTCATGTCAACGGATGAGGCGAATGCAGCGGTGATCGTCCCGTGTCCGGTGGTCTACAAGGATCCCCAGCTATTACGCTGGGCTTCGGTGGCCTGGCCGGCCCCGTTCGGGTTGTACCCGTTTTGCACTTCGGTTCCGTCTGGGTGGGAATCACCGTCAGTGTCTTTCAAACAAGGATTCGTCAGGTAGGTATACACTTCTGCCGCATCCATCAAACCATCGGTATCGCTGTCAGCGCTGACCGTTGGACTGCCACTAAAACACGGGTACGCTGATGTTGTCGGCGCAGCATTGATGTTCGTCGTGGTGTCTTCTGCCGGCGTGGTCTCGCTCTCGCCGCTGATCAACTGTCCAGCCTCACTAAAGGAGATTGTTGGCGTAGGCGCGGTGATCGTGACCGGCTCATTCACTTTATCGAGAGTCAGCGTAATGGCTAGAACGACTTGCTTCTCTTTCAGATTTTCGGCTGCATCTGGCGGCACAACACGCATGGTCCAACGGGCCTGCCGCAGCATCCCCTTAACGCTGTCGACCCAAATTTCAACTTGTGAATTGTCGGCCAGTGTTTGGAGGGCGCTCGCGGCTTCTGGTTTTTGCAGCTGGGCAAGCTGTTGCTCGAGCTCGGTCGTTGATTGGTTCTTCGTTTTGCGCTCTTTGATGAGCGCTTGGTAGACCGCCGGTAACGTCTCGGGATGGAGTGCGATCACGTAGTGCTTCGATCGGACCCCAGTAACGGTTTCGGTTGCCAGCGCTTTCTCAACCGTGAACACCTTTTTTTCGAGCACAGTGGTAAGCCCGGACTTGATCGATTCGACGGCTTGGTGGGAATCAGCGTTTTGTAAGACATCGTCCTTCCACAGACTCGGCACATCGGTTGGTGTGATCGCAATCCACTTCCCCTTTATTCCCGACAGGTCAAAGAAGGGCAGACTTGGGAATTTGGTTAGGAGGGCGTAGAGCTGCTGCTCTTTTTTTCGGGCTTCGAACTCAATGGAAAATTGGCTGTCATCGCCGGTGTACGAACCATCTATCTTCAACAGCGCATCAGCCTCCTTCAATGGCCGGTTGGCTTCGGAGTAGATGGTCACCCCACCGTCGATGGTGACATCGGCCGGGAGGAACTGGATAATATCGTCAGGATTGACGAGGCTCAAGGCATTGCCGACTGGATTGTTTGCGTTCGTAGCGAGATCATTGAGATTCGTGTTCGTCGTGAACGGTTTTATGCTTGACTGGCGCGGTTCGGTTGCTAGGTGAACCCGGACCGAATATTGCGCATTGTTAATATCGCTCAACGTCGTAACCATGCGCTGAAAGAGTTGAGACGAATTTGGTGTCAGAAACGGAATCGACAGCCAACCCCGGGCGTAGGCAAAATACCCACCGATACCTAAGCCGGCTACGATGGCAGTCATCAATCCCAAGAGCACCCAACGCTGACGGCGTCGGAGTGGGTGGACCGGAACCTGACTCGGCGGAGCTGGCGGTTGGGTCAGTTCGAGTTCAGGCGCAGAAACGGTTGGCGGGAGTGTTGGTATTTCCACGGCGGATCATCAACGAAACGGATGACTAGTATACCACAACCAGTTCCTTACTCGAAAGAACGCTGGGGGCCGACGATAACTTCGAGGCGGTGTGGCACAACCGTCACCAGCACTGGCGGTTTAATGGCGCGCTGGCCATCAAGTACCACAGTAGGCGACCCGGTACAGGTTATTTTCGCCTTGGTGAACGGGAAAATGCTTCCCTGGAATCCACGTCGACGGTTCCCCCACCCGCGCTGCTCGCCACGTTCAACGACCAGCTCCAGTCGGCCGTCGTCCGGACGGCCTGAACCGACCCCGCGATTGAAGTTCGTAATGACGAGTTGGCCATCCGGGTCACGGGAAGTGACCGTATACTTGTTGTCGCAGGTTACAGCTGCCGCCGCTGGTGCAGCCAAGTTAAGGAGGAATAGTTGGTCATTCGCTTCGCCTAAATCGAGCCGCCGGATCACCCGTCGGGAGAGCACTTCGGCAGCCTTCGCTCCAGCCGGGATGCCTAGATAACCGGCAATAGTTTGTTCTGGTCCAATAGGAATCAAGCCGAGGGTGACGTTGTGTTCGACGACCTGTGGGAGGACCTTTGAGACCGTTGAGTCGTTGCCAACAGCCACCACCGTGGTGGCGCCGCGCTTGATCGCGGTTGTAACTGCCTCCTGGATGTTTTTCAGGATGGTGATCTTCTCACTCCGTCCTTGGATGCCAAGTTGAGCCAGTCGGGTTTCAACGGCGGCTACGTCGCTCTCATACCTCCGGTCCTGGAGGAAATTATCGAAGACGTAGAAGTACATCGTCGACTACTTGTCGTTGGCGTTCTTGGGTTCGGCGACTTCGTGTCCAGCCATGGTCACCTTACCGTGCAGAATAGCACCGTGGGCGACGGCAATGGATTGGCTATCAACGTTACCAAAAATTTTCGCGGTCGGTGCCAATTCGATTTTCCCGGCGCACTTCACATGGCCGCGAATCTCGCCGGCCACCCAGATGTTCGCAGCTTCAATATCAGCTTTCACAACTGCGGCTGGGCCAATCCGTAGGTTCTTGCTGGTTTTCAACGTTCCAGCCACGTGGCCTTCAACGACAACGTCGCCGGCCCCGACGAAATTACCTTCAACTTTAACGCTGGCGCCAATGAGCGTTTCAAGATCTTTTGAGTCGTGCTGTCCGTCGTGTTGGAAGAGGGCCATAGGGAAAAGACGATAAATGTAGCGCCCCTATTGTAGGCGTTGCGACCTCGTCTGTCAATCAACTAGAACGCCGGAATGGTTAATATCCAACCGGCCCGCAAGACGCCTGGATTAGTAGCCAGACTTGGGAATGCTGCGATGTTTGCCTGCTGAATCTTTTTCCAGTTCCGCCCATCATGCGTTAGCTCGAGGGCGATTGACCAGAGCGAATCGCCGCCGCGGACGGTGTACTGTGTTGACTGGCGGTACTGCACGAGCGGCGTGGGTACCTTCGGTCCGACGGTGAATGTCGTTTTTCCGGTTTGGGCGCTGGGTCGACCGTAGCGGTCAACGGCGACGAAACTGAAGCGGTGTTGACCAGCCGCCAGGTTCAGCGGTACGGCTACTTTCGTAATGAACCCATAGGCGATCGCGTAGGCACGGGCGTCGTACGTTTTATATGGCACACCGTCCAAGAGCAGTGTGACAACGCTGCGCCCCGGCGCCACCACGTAGAACGTCACGGCCGGTGTTGCACCATCAGTGATAATCTTCCGCACCACGGTCACGCCGACACTCAGGCGAACAACCGTGATGGTGATCGGTTCAGATTCGTTGCTGATATCGCCGTTGGTTGCCCGACCGCGAACGGCCAGGGTGTGCGGGCCGAGTGATAGTGGAGTCAACAGATCAACGACATACTGTCCAGCCGAATCAACCGGAACGGTTCGGGCGAGTTTCCGATCGACGACGATGTAGACGGAACCTCGGACTGGACCAGTGCCGGCAATGGTTGGTCGAGTATCGCCGGTCAGGTCGCCGTTGTGCAAAGACGTAATGGTCGGTGGTGCGATGCCTGGTGTCATAACCGCCAGGTCAGGGCTCGCTACAACTTGCCCGAAGGCGTCAGTCCCGTAGACATAGAGGTGGTACGTGGTGGCTGGGGTGAGGTTAGTGAGCGTCAAGCCATGCGTTGTAATCAACGTCGGGTCAGAGGCATAGCCACCGTAGGACATCGTTGTTCCATAGAACACTGTGCCGGTTGTCTGGTTCGATGTTTGCCAAGTTAGGCTGATGGTCGTTGGCGTGGTGCTTGCCCCAACCGTGCTGATAGCCAGCGCGCCCGGAGTTGCAAATGACCGAACGGTTGAGTAGCTGGTCA